>JAGBWH010000053.1 GCA_017629925.1 Clostridia bacterium | reverse complement strand
GTCACCTCGATAGGCGATGGTGCGTTCAATAATTGCACAAGCCTTACGAGCGTAACCCTTGGCAATGGCGTCACCTCGATAGGCCGTCAGACGTTCTATAATTGCTCCAGCCTGACGAGTGTCACCATCCCCGATAGCGTCACCTCGATAGACTATGCTGCGTTCTATGATTGCTCAAGCCTTGCGAGCGTAACCCTTGGCAATGGCGTCACCTCGATTGACTCTGGTGTGTTCTATAATTGCTCAAGCCTTACGAGCATCGTATTTACAGATACTTCGGATTGGTACAGAACGACAAGTTCTTCCGATTGGGAAAATAAAACCGGTGGCACACTTATGTCAGTCACAGATGCCAGCGAAAACGTGATATACTTCAAATATTACAGCTATTATTGGTACAAAAAATAACCCACAACGCCCAAGCGAGCCTGCCCCTCGCTTGGGTTTTATGATCCTATTTTTAGTTTTATAAAAATATTATTAAAAAATACAACTTTCCTATTTACAAAAGGGAAAATATGTGTTATAATCTAACACGAATGTGCAAAAATACATTCATACCCGAACCGCGGTTTACGGATATAAGGGCGCAAAAGCGCCATTTCACCCGCCGTCTACTGTGATACGGGAATACAAAGCGAACTTGTTTCGCAGAAAGGTGAAAATAATGGAGAAACAACTCAAACTGCAAGTCATCGAGGACAACAGAACCAGTGAAAACGACACAGGTTCTCCCGAAGTGCAAATTGCAATTCTGACGGCTCGCATCAACCTTCTCACCGACCACATGAAGAAAAATCCTAAGGATTACCATTCTCAACGCGGTCTTCTGAAAATGGTTGGTCACAGAAAGAATCTGCTGAGCTACCTTGCAAAAAAAGATATCGAAAGATATCGTGCCATTATCAAAAAACTGGGTCTGCGCAAATAATGCAAGCCCAAAGGAGTGGGCTGTTGCGTGATTGCGCACCAGCCCCTTCTGTCAAAAATCAGGTTTCCACGCGCGGCGGTGGCAGCATTACATTTGCTTATAAAATGGACAAGCCAAAGGGCGGTTTTGTAAGTGAATGTAATGTTTGTCCCCCGCGTGAAACAAAAATAAAAAAACGGAGGATATCCCTATGTTCGAAAACTTCAGAGTGTTTGAGTACACTTACGCCGGCAGACCGCTTGTGGTCGAAGTCGGCAAACTGGCAGGCCTTGCCAACGGTTCTTGCCTTGTTCGCTATGGCGACACTTGCATTCTCGCTTGTGCAACCGCCTCTGCAGCACCCCGTGAAGGCATTGACTTCTTGCCCTTGTCTGTGGACTACAATGAAAAAATGTATGCCGCAGGCAAAATCCCTGGTGGTTACCTCAAAAGAGAAGGTAAGCCTTCCGAAAAGGCAATCCTGACCTCTCGCGTGATTGACCGCCCTGTTCGCCCTCTCTTCCCCAAAGATCTTCGTAATGACGTGGCTTTGGCATTGGAAGTGATGTGTGTGGATCCCGATTGCAGCCCTGAAATCACCGCTATGATCGCATCCTCTATCGCACTTTCCATCTCCGATATTCCGTGGAATGGCCCGATTGGTGGCGCATTCATGGGCTTGGTAGATGGCGAGATTGTGGTCAACCCCACCGCAGAGCAAAGAGCGAAGAGTGCCCTTGAACTCACCGTTGCCGCAAGCGCAAAGAAAGTGGTCATGATTGAAGCAGGCGCACAAGAAGTGTCTGACGAAACCATGTACGATGCCATTATGCAAGCGCACGAAGTCATCAAAGATTTGGTAAAATTCATTGATGGCATCGTGGCAGAGATTGGCAAACCCAAATTCAGCTACCCCTCAGGCGAACTGGATCACGATATGTTTGACGAGATTTTCGCCTTCTGCGAAAGCGACGTGATGACAGCACTTGACACCGACGATAAAAACGTGCGCGATGCGCGTATGCAACCCATCATTGAAAGCGTTGCCGCCACCTTCGGTGAAAAATATCCCAACCTCGATGTGCAATTGCCCGAACTCATGTATAAAATTCAAAAGAAGATTGTTCGCCGTTGGCTCATCGAAGACAAAAAGCGTGTAGACGGTCGTCGTATGGACCAAATCCGTCCCCTTGCCGCTGAAGTCGGTCTGTTACCTCGTACACACGGTACCGGTTTGTTCACTCGTGGTCAAACCCAAGTCCTCACCGTTGCCACCCTCGGCCCGATCAGCGATGCACAACGCCTGGACGGTATTGATGATGAAGACACCAAGCGTTATATGCACCACTACAATATGCCTGGCTATCCCGTAGGCGAAGCAAAAGCCGTTCGTAGCCCCGGCAGACGTGAAATCGGTCACGGCGCATTGGCTGAACGCTCCCTTGTTCCCGTTCTTCCTTCCGTGGAAGAATTCCCCTATGCCATCCGTTTGGTATCTGAGGTTGTCTCCTCTAACGGCTCTACCTCCCAAGCATCCGTTTGCGGTTCTACTCTGGCACTCATGGATGCAGGTGTGCCGATTAAAGCCCCTGTTGCCGGTATCTCTTGCGGTTTGATTACCGAAGATGACGGTAGCTGGACCACCATGATTGACATTCAAGGCCTTGAAGACTTCTATGGCGATATGGACTTTAAGGTAGCAGGTACACACAAGGGCATCACTTCCATTCAAATGGACCTGAAAATTGACGGTTTGACACCGGAAATTATCAAAGCCGCACTCGAAACCACCCACAAGGGTAGAGACTATATCATCGACGAAATCATTCTCAAAGCCATCCCTGCACCTCGCGCAGAAGTGTCTGAATATGCGCCTAAGATGATTTCTATGAAGATTAACCCCGATAAGATTCGTGAAGTCATCGGCTCTGGCGGTAAAGTCATTCAAAAGATTGTGGCTGATCCCGGCGCTAAGATTGATATTGAAGATGACGGCTCTATCTTCATCTCCGCCGTCAGCTCCGAAAGCATCAAACGTGCAAAAGCCATCATTGATGCCATCGTCTTTGAGCCTGTGGTAGGCGAAATCTATGAAGGTACCGTTACCCGCATTATTCCGATTGGTGCATTCGTAGAATATGCGCCCGGCAAAGAAGGCATGGTGCATATCTCCAAATTGGCACAAACTCGTACCGAAAAAGTAGAAGACGTTGTCTCTGTTGGCGATACCGTTCGTGTGAAATTCTTGGGCACAGACGAAAAGGGCAGAGTCAACCTCTCCATGAAAGACGCGCTGTAATCCTTGCTTTTTATTACGCACGCCAACGATATAAGTATCCGTGGCGTGCGTTTTTATCTTTTGCATTTCTATCAAAATAGAATATTAACGAAAAGGAATGATTGTCATGATTGAAAGAAAGCATCCCAGACAAGCTCGTATTGGTATTTTTGCTGTGGCCCATGCCACCTACTGGGCGCAATTCCCCGGTCTTGAAGACAATATTATGGGTTATCACCGTGACTTCTGCGATAAAGTCAGAGGCATGGGCGTTGAAGTGGTTGACTTCGGTATGGTGGATGAAAACTCTCGCGCATACGAGATTCTCCCCGAAATGAAGGCCGCCAATGTGGACGTGTTGTTCTGCAACATGGTGACCTATGCCACCTCCTCCGTGTTTGCCCCCATCGTAAAAGGCATGGATGTGCCTATGGTTTTGGTGGCACTCCAACCTCGCAAAGCCATGGATTACACCAAGGCTTCCACCTTTATGCAACTTGAAAACGACAACATTTGCTCTGTGCCTGAATTTATAGGCGTGGCGATTCGTATGGGCAAAAAGGTCAACGATGTGATCATCGGCACGCTTTATAATGACGAAGAGGCAGACCTTGCCGTCAAAGAATGGTGCGATATTGCCTGCGTCCTACATAGCCTGAAAGGCGCGCGCGTGGGACTTCTTGGTCATGTGCTTGAAGCCATGTATGATATGCACGCTGATCCCACCGCCATTTCCGATGCGTTTGGGCTTCATGTACCGCTGCTTGAAATTGAAGACGTGATTCGTCTCTACAATACCGTCACCGAAGAAGAAATTGCGCAAAAGAGCGCACTCATTCTTCGCGAATTTGACACACCTACCCCTGTCTCCGACCCTGTGACCATGAAACTGACAGACGCTGACCTTCGTCAAGCCGCAAAAACCGCCGTGGCACTTGATAAATTGGTAGAAGCCTATAACCTCACAGGCTTGGCAT
>JAGBWH010000052.1 GCA_017629925.1 Clostridia bacterium | reverse complement strand
GCATTACAAACCCGACAAACGGGTGTTTTCCACCGTCAAACCCGACCACAATATCATCACCCAAAAATTACGGGAAATGGCGTTTCTCAATGCAGGGGTAACCTTTATCTTCACCGACCTGCGCAAACCCGAAGAAGAGCAGGTGCAAACCTTCTGCTTTAAGGGCGGTCTTTCGGATTTTATCCGCTATATGAACAGTTCCAAAACCCCTGCTTATCCTGAACCGATTATGGTGTCGGGCAAGGCAGATGGCATATCTGTTGAAGTCGCTATTCAGCACACGGATGCCTACAATGAATCTATCGTTTCCTATGTCAATAACATTCGCACCGTAGAAGGCGGTACGCACGAAACAGGCTTCAAACAAGCGGTGACAAAAGTATTCAACGCCGCCGCAAGAGAACTGGGTGTGCTCAAAGAAAAAGACGATAATTTCAGCGGCGAAGACTTCCGCGATGGCATGAGCGCCATTATCTTAATCAAAATGCGCGATGCCCAATTTGAAGGGCAAACCAAAGCAAAGTTGGGTAATGCGGGCGTGAAAACCGTCGTTGAGGCATTGCTGATTGAAGAACTTGGCAGATTTGCCCAAAACATTCGCAATGAAGATATCGTAAAACTCATTTTAGAGAAGGCAAAAGCCGCCCGTAATGTCAGAGAAGCCGCCAAGCGTGCAGGCACGATTGCCCGTCAAAAGAATAGTTTGGATGTCACGGCACTCGTTGGTAAATTTGCCGCCAGCATTGGCAAAGATGCCAAGAAAAACGAAATGTTTATCGTAGAGGGTGACTCTGCAGGCGGTTCTGCCAAACAAGCCAGAGACAGGCACTTCCAAGCCATTCTGCCCCTGCGCGGCAAACCCCTCAACAGCGAAAAACGCCGCCTTGACCAAATTCTCGACAATGAAGAAATCCGTTCCATTATTACCGCATTGGGCACGGGTATCGGTGAAGAGTTTAACCTTTCCAATCTCAAATACCATAAAGTCATTATTTTGGCGGATGCCGACCAAGACGGCGCCCATATCAGAGCCTTGCTCCTCACCTTCTTTTACCGTTATATGCGCCCGCTCATCACGGAAGGTCATATCTATATTGGTATGCCTCCCCTTTATCGGGTGGAGAAAAAATCAAATCATCAAGTGAAATTCGCCTACTCCGACGAGGAATGCGACAACATCACAAAATCCTTTGGCGGTGCCGGTAGCGTGGTCATCACGCGCTATAAAGGTTTGGGTGAAATGAACCCTTCCCTGCTCTGGGATACCACCATGAACCCCGCCTCTCGTTCGCTCATTCGTGTGGGCATTGATGACGTTGCCAATGCGGAACGTTTGGTCACCATCCTCATGGGTGACAACAGCGAAATTCGCCGTAACTACATTATCGAAAACGCCAATTTCTCTCGTGTGGACGAGTTTGCCTCCAAAATCCGACTGTAAAGAAAGTAGGACAAGCCCTTGAAAAAAAAGAATGTTGAATTGATTGACAACACCACCTATTTAGACCAGAACATGGAAACGGTCATGCACGATAGCATGATTCCCTATTCTGAGCACGTCATTTTGGAAAGAGCCATTCCTCGAGTAGAAGATGGGCTAAAACCTGTGCAACGCCGTGTGCTGTATGTTATGTGGGAGCAAGGCCTTACCCCTGAAAAGCCTTTTAGAAAAAGTGCCAATATCGTAGGGGAAACGATGGCAAAATACCATCCCCATGGTGACTCATCCATTTACGAAACCATGGTGCGTATGGCACAAGATTTTAATATGCGTACCCCCTTAGTTGAGGGCAACGGCAACTTTGGCTCTATGGACGGAGACCCGCCCGCCGCCTTCCGTTATACCGAGGCACGCCTCGCCCCTCCTGCCATGGAGATGATGGCGTATTTGCAAAAAGAAACGGTTTCCTTTTCCCTTAACTTTGACGATACCAGAAAAGAGCCGGACGTGCGCCCCTCTGCCTTCCCCAATCTGCTCATCAACGGTGCATCGGGCATTGCGGTAGGTCTTGCCACCAGCATTCCCACCCATCATCCGGTGGAAGTGATTGACGGTGTCATTGCCTATTTAAGTCACCCACGTATCACCCTAAAAGAGATGATGCAAATTATCCCCGGTCCTGATTTCCCCACAGGGGGCATTATCATGAACGGTGATGCCCTGGAAAGCATTTACGAAACAGGCTTGGGCAAAATCACGGTCAGGGCAAAAGCCACCATCGAAAAATCCCCCGAGGGCAGACCGCAAATCGTGATCACGGAATTCCCCTTCCAGACCAACAAGGCAGAACTGCTTGCCAAAATTTTGGAGCACGCCCAAGGTAAAAAAGAAATCATCTCCCAAATCGTAGATATTCGAGATGAGTCTGACCGTTCCGGTATCAGGGCAGTAATTGAGCTCAAAAAAGATTGCAATGCAGAACTCATGCTGGCATATCTTTATAAATACACCGACCTGCAAAAAAATATCGGTGTCAACATGGTTGCCATTGCAGAAGGCAAGCCTCGCCAACTTGGACTGCTCGATGCCATTCGCTACTATACCGAATTCCGCTGTGACATTGAGCGCAAACGAGCAGAACACGACCTCCGCCAAGCCAAAGCCAGAGAGGAGATCTTAGTCGGTCTATCTGTGGCAGCGCACCATATCGACCGTCGAAAGCAGATCGACATCCATCGTGCGCGGGTTGCGCTGTTCGGTTTTGAGTCCGCGGATTTGTTCGGGTCTGACCTCCATTGTGTTCATGCCTGCCTTTCGTAATCTGAATTTTTGAAAATACTTTCCGTAAAAAATCTTTTTATACGCCAAAGAGTTCTTTGATCGCTTTTGCAGCACCTGCATTCTCCACGCTGTCGGTCACATAGTCTGCGATCGCCTTGACCTCAT
>JAGBWH010000051.1 GCA_017629925.1 Clostridia bacterium | reverse complement strand
CAATGGAAGCTTTCAGGTTGGCAAAACGCTTTTCAGTGTCATGAAAATGAGGGATGGTCTCGTATAATTCCTCGGCATGGAAGGCGGAAAGCAAATTGGCAAAACGCCCAAACGCTAACCCGCATTCACGGAATTGCCAGGGGTGCTCTACCGTTTGATACGCCACAGAGCCACAAATGTAGGTATATACACGCAAGTTTTCCCCGTTTTCATGCGAATAGTTTTCCCCGCTTTTTGTAGGTATAAGTGTCAATGTAGAACGAGAAGCATCTTTGCCCTCGCTCGCTAATTTGTCTGCAATATAGCTTGTGACCTTTTGAATGTTTTCAATTAGCTTGGGAATGTTGTGAAATGCCACAGGGTGCATTCTTTGCAATATATATTCGGTGATACTGTGATTATCTTCCAGTAAAACAAGGAAAGTGGAGTTGATATGCCCTTCTCCAAAAGGCGTGCAACCCACAAACCTACCTTTTATATCAAATTGAGAAATGATAGATTCAATCTTCATCATACGCTCCGATCAAATAGTGGCTAAAAAGTGTCAATAAAGTGTCTATAAAGTGGTCTATATTCTTCTCGTACATACATAGTATATCTATTTTTTGAGAATAAGTCAAGAGATTTTCCGTTTTTCTTATTTTGTCTTGCATTTTTGCGGGGTTTGTGATACACTCAAAGAGATAAGAAACAAATCAAAAGGGTTGATGTATATGACAGGACAAACCACACAAATTGCCGTGATTGGTGCAGGCCATGCTGGCATTGAAGCCGCTTTGGCGTCTGCTCGTATGGGGCTGGACACTGTGCTTTTTACCATGAATTTAGATGCCGTGGGCAATATGCCATGTAATCCCTCTATCGGGGGAACAGGCAAAGGCCACCTGGTCTACGAAATAGCGGCTTTGGGGGGAGAAATGGGCAGAGCAGCCGATGCTGTGACGCTGCAGTCGCGCACACTCAATTTGGGCAAAGGTGCTGCGGTGCATTCCAAACGCGTGCAAGCCGATCGCTCTCGCTATCGAGAACTCATGAAGCAAACCATCGAACAGACACCCCATTTGCGCCTGCTTCAAGCAGAAGTTGTGGCGCTGATTACCGAGCCCACCGAGACGGGCAAAAAAGTGGTGGGCGTCAAAACCAAACTGGGAGATGTATGGCATTGTGAGAAGGTCATCATTTCCGCCGGTACGTTTTTAGATAGCCGTATATTCGTGGGGCATCAAAACTACCCCTCCGGCCCTGACGGGATGCTCGCATCCGAAGGACTTTCCGCTTCACTGCGCGAAGAGGGGCTGAAACTCATGCGTTTCAAAACAGGAACGCCTGCCAGAATTCACCGCCGTAGTATCGACTTTTCTAAACTAAATGAGCAAAAAGGAGAGGAAACCCCCATCCCTTTTAGCACATATACCGACATTGACACATATTCTAAAGACCAAGTGTCTTGCTATATTGTCTATACCAACGAAGAGACTCATCGCGTGATTTTAGAGCATTTGCATGATAGTGCGATGTATTCAGGGCAAATCACAGGCACAGGCCCGCGCTACTGCCCGTCTATTGAAGATAAGTTAGTGCGATTTGCAGACAAGCCCCGTCACCAACTCTTTGTTGAGCCTTGTGGCGCAAATACAGACGAGATGTATCTGCAAGGTTTCTCCACCTCGATGCCTACCCATGTCCAAGAATTGATGATACGTACCCTCGAAGGCTTTGAAAATGCCGAAATTATGCGCTATGCGTATGCGATTGAGTATGACTGCGCCGATCCCACGCAAATGTATCCCACCCTCGCCTTCAAATCCATTGAGGGGCTCTATGGCGCAGGGCAATTTAACGGCACCTCCGGTTACGAAGAGGCTGCCGCACAAGGCTTGATTGCAGGCATCAATGCCGCACTTTCCCTTAAAGGCAAAGAAGAACTTGTGCTCCCTCGCGACTCTTCCTATATCGGCACGCTCATAGACGACCTTGTCACAAAAGGCACAAATGAGCCTTATCGCATGATGACGTCTCGTTCGGAGTATCGTTTGTTGCTCCGTCAAGACAATGCCGACCTGCGCCTCTCTGACATTGGGTATCAAGTGGGGCTTTTGCCACAAGATAGATATGACCTGTTTTGCCAAAAACGCCAAATGATTGAGGACGAAACCGCCCGCATGGAAAAAACAATTGTCCCTCCTCATTTGAACAACAACGAATACCTCGAAAGCCTTGGCTCGGCGCCTCTGGTGACGGGTGTGAAATTATCCGACTTGCTCCGCCGTCCCGAACTCACCTACGAAAACACCGCCCCCCTCGATCCCCTGCGCCCGACTCTGCCCCAGGCGGTGATCACCACCGTGGAAATGCAAATCAAATACGACGGCTACATCAAGCGCCAAATGGCAGAAGCAGCACGCCGTGAAAAATTGGAAACGCGCAAAATTCCTGACGATATTGATTATATGGCTATCTCGGGCCTGCGCATTGAAGCCGCCCAAAAACTGACCGCGGTTCGACCTCTCAATATTGGGCAGGCGTCTCGGATTAGTGGGGTGAGTCCTGCGGATATATCTGTCTTGCTTATCTACCTGAAGAGTTGAGCGGTCGATTTGGCGAAGAACGAAAAAGAAAAATTATTGATTAGAAAATACCTCACAATAAATTTCTTTCAAGCCAAAACACCCTCACCTGAAATACCCGATTAGCCAATTTATATTTCTTTTTCTAAACCCGTCTGGAAGGCTTCGACGTATGAAAATACGCCTTCACCATTCCAAACGGGCTTTCTTCATCCAAATCCCCTCGCTCAATGCGAGTTGGTACGGTGGAAGTTGAGCGGTGTATTTGGCGAAGAACGAAAAAGAAAAGGTATATGTAAAACATACCTCACAATGAATTTCTTTCAAGCAAAAACGCCCTCACCTGAAATATCCGATTAGACAATTTATATT
>JAGBWH010000050.1 GCA_017629925.1 Clostridia bacterium | reverse complement strand
ACTTTTTCTGTTTTTTTTCGTTTTTTTCCTAACTTTTTGTGTAAGCTCGTTTTTTTGATTGTATTTTTCCTTTTTGCAAAGTAAAACTCGTGAAAATGACGAACAAGAGGGCTAAAATGCATAAAAAAGTGTGCAAGAATAGTTGCATTTTAAAAAAATCTGTGTTATACTTATTTTGTGATATTAACTCGCATGAAAGGATGAGTCCATCATGAAGAATAAAAAAGCTCAAAAAGCACAGAAAAAGAGTGGGAAGTTTTATCCATTTCCCTCCGGTAAAGAAAAGGTGATTTTCTTTGCCACGCCCGAAACAGACGGCTTTGAGTATATACATAATACCATCACTCGCTCTAAAGCAAAGAAAAAACTGCTGCCCAGAGATTATATGGAAAGATCTGTGGTCAATATGGACTGGCGTTTGCTTGGCGAACGTAAGGAAGCGACTGTAAAACTTGGCAAAATCAGCCGTTGTTTTGCTTCTGGCTCTTATGTTTGCTTGCGCTCACTTAAGGCAGAAAAACTCATTGCCGATGATGTCAATTACGTCATCATCAAAGGCAAAGGTAAACTCAAAAAGGCTCTTGCCATTGAAGCCAATGAATTCAAACCCGCCGCTGTACGTATGATCGTGCTGACCGGTGGCCGTCCTATCTTGCTGAAATAATCATCCAAAAAAGCACCCCAATGGCTTCGCACGCCTTGGGGGCTTTTGCTTTTTATACCACAAAAGGAGAGTTCAATGGAAAAATTCGATACAATAGACCAAAATTTTCATGTAGATACAAAAATAGAAAAAGACGATATCAAATTTTATTCGCCACTTCAGCCTCCGTTCTCCATTCATGGCGTTTTTTATGAAGGGGACAGATATCGCCGTTTGCCTGAGCAAGTAGCGCGCGAAACGAGCCCTGGCGTGCTGGGGCTTCATGCCCACACCGCAGGGGGACGGGTGCGGTTTCGCACAAATAGCCACTATATTGCCATTCATGCGGTGCTTGATCATATTCCAAAAATGCCCCATTTTGCCATCACGGGCGTGGCTGGCTTTGATATTTACGAAGAAATAGATGGAAAAGCCCATTACCTGAGCACGTTTATGCCGCCCTTTCATGTGGTCGACACGTTTGAAAATGTGGTCAACTTGCCGGGCGAGGGAGAAAGAGACTATCTCATTCATTTCCCGCTTTACAGCGAAGTCAAAGCACTCTATATTGGGCTGGAGGATCGTGCTGTGGTGTCCTCCCCTGCCCCGTATCCGTATCAAAAACCTGTGGTGTATTACGGCTCTTCCATCACACAAGGCGGTTGCGCTTCGCGTCCGGGCAATGCCTATGAAAATATTATTTCCAGACGCCTTGGCTGTGAGCATCTAAACTTGGGCTTTTCGGGCAATGCAAAAGGCGAGGAAAGAATGGCACAATACATTGCAGGGCTGGATATGTCTATTTTTGTCTTAGACTATGACTTCAACGCCCCCACCCCAGAGCATTTGGAGCAAACCCACGAGCGATTTTTTACCATTGTGCGAAAAGCGCATCCGGATATGCCGATTATTCTGTTGTCTCGCCCGCAATGTAAGTTGGACGAGGTTTGGACTCGCCGCCGCCGTATCATTGAGCAAACCTATCAAAATGCACTTCGAAAAGGTGACAAAAACGTCTATTTCATCCCAGGCGAAGAACTCATGAAATGGGCGGAAGATGAAGGCACGGTGGACACCGTTCACCCCACGGACTATGGATTTTTCTCCATGGCAAAAGTGGTGGGAGACTTGCTTCTCACCCTACTTCCTACCACAAAGTAAGCGCACCTTCCCGCGCCAAAGTCGAAAAATAGGTATCTATCGTCACGAATGTGTACCCTTTGCTTTTTAGCCCTTCGATGACAACAGGCAAGGCGTCCATGGTGTTGTGGGAGGGACAAGTATAATCATGAAACAAAATCACCTCGTCACCGTTCGCCTCTTTAAGAATGGATTGCGCAATTGATAGAGGTGATTTTCCCGTCCAATCTCGAGAGTCCAGCGTCCAAAACACCTCAACCAGAGACAATTGGCGAATTGCTGTCTCCACGGCCTTGGTGGACTTCCCTTCAGGGGGGCGAAAATAGGTCGGGCGCTTCCCTGTCAGGCGCTCTATGATATCTCCTGTTTTGACAATGCTTGCGGACAGATCACGGGCAGATCTACCGCGGGTTTGGTGGTCATAGGAATGGTTTTCGATTTCGTGCCCCTCCGCTGATGCCCGAAGGAGAGGCTTGGGATAGAGTTCTACGTTGCACCCCAATACAAAAAAGGTGGCTTTGATTTGGCAACTTGCCAAAATATCCAGAATTTGCTCTGTGTGCAAAGGATGGGGGCCATCGTCGAAGGTCAGCGCCACCATTTTTTCCCTATCTGCTTGTGCGTGAACAAAAAAAGGAAAAAGGCGCAAAAGAAAAACTGAGAGTATCGCCCAGGCAAGTATGAAGGCGAGCGTTGGTTTTTTTAGTTGTAAACATTTCATAGAGTGACTTTTCTTTTTTGTGTGATAATGATAGTGTTTGTTTTTTTCTTTTAATTATGGATTTTTCGAAGTTCTTTTTTCTGCCTTTTTATGAGAGACCTTCTTTTTTTGCCATTTTCAGAATGAGCCGTCCATTTTTAGCAAAAAATCAACACAAATTTCTCTTTTTTTCTATGACAAATACTTGACAAGAAGAAAAAATAATTGTATAATGTTTGAGTACGACTATAGGTCATCAAAAATACCAGGAGGTTTTGCTGTGCAACTTGATTTGCGTGATATGTTGGCAGGTATCGTTCGTATGTTGCCGTTTGACTATACACTAACTCCCCCTACCGATTTCACCGAAGGTTCGAGCATCTTTTATGGTGTCACATTCACACAGCCGATGCGCGTAGCAGGCGAAATTACCAACACCGCTGGCTATATGCGAATGACCTTGACCTTATCAGTCGAATTCAATGCTCCCTGCTCACGATGTCTCAAGGACACAAGCGACAGTTTCTCCCTGACGCTTGAAAAAACCGTTGTCCCTGCAGACGTGACGCAGGACATGGACGAGGACACCATTGATGACTACGCTGTCATCGAAGATGGCTTTCTTGACATGGACGAGCAACTGCTTGATTTGCTGTATATGGAGTTTCCTTCCAAGATTCTATGCAGCGAAGATTGCAAAGGGCTCTGTGCAGGATGTGGCGCGAATTTGAACGTGGAACAATGCCGTTGCCAGCCTGAGGTCGACCCCCGTTTGGCTCCACTCCAAGCGATCCTTGACGATTTGCAGCAAGCAGAGAATTCCAACCCCGACGAAAATGAATGAAAAATTTATTATTAAAATAGAGATACCGTGAGGAGGTAAATTACCATGGCAGTACCGAAGAGAAAAACATCAAAAGCTCGTAGAGACAAGAGACGCTCCAGCGTTAGTAAATTAAGCCTGCCCACCTTGGCAAAATGCCAAAAGTGTGGTGCTTACAATCTTCGCCACCGCGTTTGCAAAAAATGCGGCTCTTACCTGGGCAACGAAATCGTGGATATGACTAAGCCCGAAAAGACCACCGAAGAAGATATGTAACTTCCAAAAAGGACTTGTGCCAAAGCACAAGTCCTTTTTTTGTTTTTGGAACAATAAAGCGTGTTCTCCGAGGGAGAACACGCGTCGATATAAACCCCTTACGGGGTTTTCGATATACGCCTGCGGCGTTCGATATGCGCTGTCGCGCTCGATATGCCCTTCGGGCGAGAAAGCAAATTGCGCCAAAGGCGCATGAATTGAAATCATAGATTTCATGAATTGCCTAAGGCATGAATTGCAACCTTGCGGTTGCATGAATTGCGCCAAAGGCGCATTTTTTATGTGGGGCGTCGAGGACGTTGCCCTAAACATTTATGGTATACCGTCCGCGAGATCCTTCACTACGCCGCCCCACCTTTGTCATGCTCGAGCGAAGCGAAGCATCTGGTGGGGCGTCTCCATTCGAGGATGACACGCGGAGATAGGCAAAATTACGAATGTTGCAATGTGGGGCGAACACAGTTCGCCCTACGATGATTGGGTGATTTTTTTGGATTTTTTCGGCGGGAGCAAGCCCCCGCCCTACAATTATTTAATATTTTTTTGCGGACCGTCGGGGACGCCGGTCCCTACAATTGTCGTAAACCTCGTATCAACCACCCTTGAGGGCGGAGTTTGGATGAAGAAACCCCGCATGGAAGGTGAAGGCGTATTTT
>JAGBWH010000049.1 GCA_017629925.1 Clostridia bacterium | reverse complement strand
CGAGGGCTTCCTTGCCCAGCACTTCTGCTATTTGTTTTGCGGTGGCATCCGCCCCGGGAATACACAAATTGGTGGCAACGGTATCGTCATTTGCCAACGCCTTGGCGTAACTATCACAGCCACTATACCCGCAAGCGCCACAGTTGGCACCGGGCAAACATTCACGAAGCTTTAGATATTTTTCGTCTTCATCGACATGGAAAAAGCGGTCAGCCAAAACCAAAAGGAGTGCACAGAGCAAACCGATGCCCACAATACAACCTGCGGCAAGTAAGATTAATGTAAAGTTCATGTTTTCTCCTCCTTATTTCAGCATAAACGCCATAAAGGACAAAGATACAATGGCAGCCGCTACAAGGGTAATGGGCAATCCCTTAAAGGACGCGGGGATATTTTCGTTTTGATCGATTTTGGAGCGTACCCCTGCAAAAAGAACCATCGCCAAAAGAAAACCAACACCACCACCAAAGGCGTTGCCAATAGAGTGGAGGAAGGAATAGCCTTCGCTGATATTGGAAAGAGCTGAATCAAGCACAGCGCAGTTGGTGGTAATGAGAGGCAAATACACGCCAAGCGACCCATGCAGAGACGGCAAATGGCGTTTCATGACGATCTCCACGAATTGCACCAATGCGGCAATGACCAAAATAAAGGCAATCGTTTGCAGATATTCAATTTCAAGAGGCGCTAAAACATAGGTTTGAATTGGCCAAGTCACGGCTGTTGCCAGCACCATAACAAAGACCACCGCAATACCCATGCCTGCGGCTTGGTTGAATTTTTTAGATACGCCAAGGAAAGGACAGATGCCCAGCGTTTTAGACAAAACATAGTTATTGACGAAAACGGCGGCAAAAATAATCATGAAGAAATCTCTCATTTCATTTTACCTCCTTTTCTTCTTTGCACTCACCATGGCACAGGTGTGCGCTGGGGCAACCTTGGCACGCGAAGTCTTTTTTCAGAGGGGCTTTTCCGGCGGTAAGTTTTGTGACAATCGCAATCATGATGCCAAATACCAGAAAACCGCCAAACGTTTTTTGGAGCAAGGGGAAATGATAGGTGGAAAAGAAGGGCAAGTCATATCCGAAGAACTGACCGGCACCCAGCACCTCACGAATGGTGGCAATGCACAGCAAAGCACCGGTGAAGCCCAGCCCCATGCCCGCACCGTCAAGCATAGAGTCGACGATGTTGTTTTTAGAGGCAAACATTTCTGCTCGGCCTAAAATAATGCAGTTTACCACAATCAAGGCAATAAAAGAACCAAGTCGTTCATACATCTCGTCAAAGTAGGCGTGCACCAGCATTTGAATCAAGGTCACAAAGCCTGCAATGAGCAAAATGTAGCAAGGGATACGTACCTTATCGGGGATGATTTTGCGCATAGCGGAAATCGCCATATTAGACAAAATCAGCACAATAGCGGTGCAAAGTCCCAGCCCCAATGCATTAAAGACATTGTTACTTTTCGCAATGGTCGGACAAGTACCCAGCATGAGCACCAGCACGGGGTTTTCTTTGATCAGTCCCTTTAAGAAGATGGACATTTTACTGTTTTGTGTCATTGTGCCACCTCCTCAAACTCTGTATTTTCAAGATATGTGAATACGTCTCGGACAGCCGCCTCAATGGTGGCTTTTGTTTTTTTGGCAGGAGAAGCGGAAGAGACCACGTCTGCCAACGCCTTATCTTGCCCGCTATAAGAGGGGAGATAACCATCATCCAGCCCTACGCTGTCACCATAACTGATGCATTTAATCCCCACAATTTTCATTGTGGCGGCATCAATGCCCACCGTGAATGTGGATTGACCAAAGCCGGAATTGGTATTGATCTTTGCCACATACCCTTTGCCGTCTGCGGTTTTATAGAGATTTTTCAGCGTTTTGGGTGCATCGGGCGTCAGCGCTATCTCTATGGGATCGCCCACGGATGCAGGAAAGAGTTCTCTTATTGCTTCATTTAACTTTTTCAGTTCGTTGGCTTCAATTCTTGGTTGGGTGATATGATAGCAAAGCGCGAGCGCCAGTCCCATCACAAGGCAAATGCACACCACCACTACAACACTACGTATGTATTCTTTGTTCATGCTTTTTTACCTCCTGCACCAATGGGACGACGAGCCGTCCATTTGTCAATATAGGGGGTGAGAATATTCATCAGCAAGATGGCAAAGGAAACACCCTCAGGATATACGCACAGCACACGAACAAACATAGTAATCAGGCCCACTCCCACGCCGAATACCACCTTGCCCCAAGGGGTACAGGGAGAGGTGACATAGTCGGTCGCCATGAAAATGGCACCAAT
>JAGBWH010000048.1 GCA_017629925.1 Clostridia bacterium | reverse complement strand
GCTTTTCTTTTTCCATGACGTCCCATGGGCAAAAGGGCGTATGCCCCGGCGCGACGAAAGCCCCTGTCGTCTTTTGTGTTATCCTCGATTTTATAATAGGTCAAAAGCGCAGACACTCGCGCTGCATACACCAATGCGGGATTTTCGTCCATCATTTTGCGTTTTTTGAACGGATGGGCGAGGCATCGACGGGCGCGACAGGGCGTGTTTTTATCCTCTAAATAGAGCATTCTCGTCAACGCGAGTAGCAAAATATCATAGGAAAGTGAGAAGGCGGAACACAGCCCCGTATGTTTTTGCATAGCACGGCACAACCCGCAATACGCGGCACGATAATACTCATGATCCCTGACCAAAAGATTAGGGGGATAGGGTTTTACATAACCAAACACGGCTGTTCCTTTCCACACATCATAGACAAAATGACGAGTTAAAGTATATTCACACCTTTTATTATAACATATATCATACCAACTTGAAAGGGTTATTTGCTATTTTTTTGTGAATTTTTATTGAGCAAGGTTTGGAGCGGTGTGGTTTGTGTCATTTTCACCTATTTTTCTACCTTGTAGATGTACAAATTGCGAATTTTGTGTAAATAGTCCTATTTTTTGCAATTTCCTCTTTATTTTTTGTTGAAGATGTGCTATACTATAAGTGAAGGGGAGGGTGAGCAATCCCCGTCCCGTTCACAGCCATTTATTTGAAAGGACGGTATTACACATGAAACTAACCATCTCGAGTAAACAAATGACCTTGCGCGATTCCATGAAAACGCTTGCAGAAGAAAAACTCAAAAAATATGATAAGTTTTTTGAGGACACCGCCGAAGCGTACGTCACCTTCTCCTGCCGTCATGACATGGAAACAGTCGAGATTACCATTCTTTCCAATGGCACGATTTTCCGCGCTGAAGAAGGCGCAGACACCTTACGCACTGCTCTGGACAGCGCAATGGATGCCTTGGACCGCCAAATCCGCAAGTACAAGACAAGACTCGAAAAGCGGATGCGTCCTGATGCTTATGCTGCATTTGACGAAGATGAAGACTATGAAGAATCAGAATTTCGCATTCGTACCAAAACGTATCCCTTCAAACCCATGTCCGTAGAAGAAGCCATTTTGCAGATGGACTTGCTTGGTCACCAATTCTTCGTGTTTGTTGACCAAGACACAGAAAGCACCTGTGTGGTGTATAAAAGAAAAGATGGCGATTACGGCTTGATCATTCCCGAATAATTCTCTTCTAAAACGCGACCTCTATCTTAAAATAGATGGCACGTTCATTTGAATAGAAAAGGGGCGGTAAAACGAAAAGTTTTACCGCCCTTGTTTTTTTAATTAGTTGGCTGAGTAAAAAGAAACAGACACCGTTGTCTCTTTTTTGGGTTCTTTTACCTGTAAATCAATTTGATAGAGGGTTTTTTCGGGTTGGCTTTCGATGATGCCTTCTTTGAGGGAAACAGAGAACACATCACTATCAAATACCAAACGAGAGGTGCCACAAATAATGCCCTCTGGCGTGACTTGCGGTTGATGGAAGGACACAAAACGCTCCACGATACTCTCCGGCTCTTCCGAGAACACATAGCTATCGGTTAGAATGAGGACGTCATCTTGGCAATCAAAGGTGCGCACGAGGCTATCAAGGGTGGGGATATCGTAGCCATTATCAAGGGTGAATTTGAAATAATTTTCTGCACTTGCCAGCACCTTCGATTTTTTCATGCCTGTGACTTGGATTTGACCATTGATGATCGGCACGCTGTGACCGGTAGAGGAGGTCACCAAGTGTTGATAGCGAGTAGCGCCATCAAAATATTGGCGCGTGTAGGCACCGGAGCCGGGATCTACGAAGGATACCTTGCCATCGCAAGACAAAATGAAAGAGCCTATGTCATTGTGGTTATGAGATTCTTGGTTATACCCGCCCTTTGCCACCAAAGTATATTTTTCTCCACGGAAAATAAACCATTGGCTATCAGGGTAGATGTAAGATGCAGGATGAAAGCCCGTGCTCTCCATATCAGGATCTTGCCACAACACATAGCGCAATGCCGCGCTGGTTTGATTGGATTCTTCAAAGTGAGGAATTTCCATATCGGGGTATTCATGCTTCAAAAAATGGCTGAGCCAAGGATTGGGTGAAAAATGGAGTGGTCCATCCGAAAAGCTGATGCATTCTTTTTCGTTTACTGCCACGTTTTGTTGGAAGAGTGCAACGGCGTGCGCCTTTTCTTCTTTGAAGAGGTCAATTTTACCGTCTGTATATGAGCGAAGCATATCCGCGAAAATACAGAAATGAGAAAAGCCATAGTTCCAATAGCCGTAGCCTTCTGTGCAGCAGCCGTCATTCTCAAATCCTCTGAGATAGCAGTTCATCGTCTCGAGCATGAAGGGGAGTTGCTCCTCTAATTCTTCTTTACAGTCAAGATAGAGATAGCATCCCAGCACAGCGGAAATGCACACGGCAGACCAGTTGTTGGTGATCTTTTCCCAAAACACATTGTGTCTCTTATAGGAGTCGATGATACGCACACGGATTTCATGATGCACACGACGATACACCAAATCAGGCAGTTTATCACCGATAAAGTAGAGGATCTCAGCCAGCGAGAACCCTGTCAAAGTGGAGCAAAGATCGAGGTTGATGTGTCTGTCTGCGGGGGTGGCGCTTTCTTTGACGTGTGCAGGAATAGACCAGCTTTCAAAATCGCAAATATTCCACATAATATCTGCAAGAGGCTCAATCCATTTTTCGTCTTTTTCCAAAAGATACATAAAGAAAAAGACTTCCAGGCGAGCGTTATACTCATTATACACCTTCCCCGACACACTACGGTCACCCGTGGTCACGAACAGGTGCATATCGCTGAATTTCATTCTGGGGGGGTCAGTGGCAAGAAACGCTTCTGCGCGCTCTTTTATCTGGGCTATATGTTTCTTAAAATAGGGGTGAGTTCTCACTTGTTCCCATTTTTGCTCATTAAACTGCGGAAATAATTGTCCCATATTTTTATCCTTTCTTACTCTTACTGAAGCATCAAATCGTGCAGGGCATAGAGACGACGGCAAATCTTCCCTCTCCGCTGACATTGACCTCGCCATCTTGCGGTAAAACGCATAGCGTAGCACCAAAAGTGAGCGCAAGCGTTTGGTTTCGGTTTTTTGCCACGCCTTCGTCTGAAAGAGAGATGATCGCCAAAGGGTGCTTGGGGGTGGAGAAAGTGCAAGGTTTGTTTTCGCTTACCTCGCAAATATCCACTCTAAACAGGGGGGTTTTTGCAATTGTAGATACATTTGATAGAGCATCATGATAGGTAACGCTGAATTTTTCGGCATCTTCTGCATATTGGAACGCCTGAATTTCCGCCTCTCTAAAGGGGCGAAGCACCTCTGTGGCTTTTTCAATATGTAGGGGACGGAGGTTGCCCGCATCGTCTTTTCTTTCATAGTCCCACAAACGATAGGTGGTGTCACTTGATTGCTGTATTTCAAGCAATGTGATACCGCCCCCCAGCGCATGCACCATGCCCGCAGGGATCATATAGACTTCCCCCGCTTTGACATAGTGTTTTTTTAAGGCTTTTGTGGGTTGCTTTTGCTCTAATGCCAAAAGAAATTCCGCTTTGCTACATTCTAAATTGTGATAAATGTATGCGCCTTCCTGTGCATGAAGGATATACCACATTTCACTTTTCCCACATGGCTTGCCTTCCAGTCTCTCTGCTTGCTCGTCGTTTGGATGCACCTGCACCGAGAGCAAAGAGGCGGTATCAAGAAGTTTGACCAAGGGGAGTTTTGACAGTAAATGATGATACCCTTGTGCCAAAAGCCAATCCGATAGAGGTGTGTGCTCAGCTAAACTCTCTTGCTCAGGGCACACAGAAAAGAGCCATGCCTCTGCCAAATTCGGCAAATCCTGCGCCTCAGCAAACAGGGGTTTTAAACGATTGCCGCCCCAAAGAGCAGAGCGGCAATACGGTATAAGTTGTATCATTTTTTATCTTTTGGAGAGTACGTCTTTTTCGTACTGTTTCACTTCTCCGAGCCAGTTTTCACGCACAGGCACGCCCATGGTTTCGCAGTAGTAATCCCAGATGGCGGAGAAGGGATAGGATTTCAGTTCTTCCAGCATAGCCAAACGAGTGGTATAGTCTCCCTCCAGCTCGGCTTTTTTGAGCATTTCGGTGGGTTCGAGATAAGCGGCAAGCAGGCTTTGCACATATTGCGAGTACCGATTACCCAAGCGGCTACACGGTTGATAGACGCATCGAAATAGTCAAGACCAATGTGGGTACGGTCAATGATACCACCACGAACAAGGCTTTGCGCAATCGCGTGGAGTTCATCGTCAAGGATGACCACGTGGTCAGAGTCCCAACGAACAGGGCGGCTGACGTGAAGGAGCAATTCTTTGGTGTATTGCATCACGGAAGAGATTTTGTCAGAGATAACTTCGGTGGGATGGAAGTGACCTGCATCAAGCGTGCAAGCAATACCACGAGACACACAGTAGCCCAAAACGAATTCGTTTGAGCCAACGGTGTAGCTTTCCGCGCCAATACCAAACACTTTGCTTTCCAGCGCATCAAGGTGATACTCGGGGTTGACCGCATCTCGACGGGCTTCGTCCAAAGCGGTCATCATGCGGTAGCGGGGTGCTTCTCTGTCGACAGGAATGTCCTTGTATCCATCAGGAAACCAGAAATTGGTCACGCACTTTGTGCCCAGTTCTCTACCGAAGTTTTCGGAAATGAGACGAGATTTGCGGCAATGTTCAATCCAGAATGCACGAACATCGGGGTCCGCTGAGGAGATAGTAAAACCACTTTCTGCCATAGGGTGAGAGAAGCAGGTGGGGTTGTAGTCAATGCCCATTTTGCGTTCTTTTGCCCAATCCGTCCAAGAAGCGAAGTGGCGGGGTTCAAGGTCTACCAAGTCCACTTTTTCGGGGGTATCTGCGTAGATAGCGTGAAGGTTCACGCGATGGGTGGAAGGGATCATACGGAGAGCAAAATCGAGGTCTGCGCGAAGTTCTTCGGCATTTCTGGCTCTGCCGGGATAGTTACCTGTGGTTTGAATACCGCCGGATAGGGCAATGTCTTGGAACAGAAAACCGTTGACATCATCACCTTGCCAGCAATGAATAGAGATAGGCGTTTTGCGAAGTTTTTCAAGGGCGGCATCGGTGTCTACACCGAGTTTTGCATACAGTTCTTTCGCCCATTCGTACGCTTGCTTTGTGTTCATCTTTCTTACCTCTTTTATGTTTGATATGTATTACACTCTTCCTGTTTTGCCAATGTATTGGCGGTAGGTTTCATACGCCTCAGACCATGCCTCGGTGTTCGT
>JAGBWH010000047.1 GCA_017629925.1 Clostridia bacterium | reverse complement strand
TAGACACCGAGCATCTGCCGGAAGCGCGTGACAACGTGCCATACACCCAAACCGAAACCCAAGCCCCCGCCATGGCGCAAAAACAAGTGCGCGCTATGCTTTTTGCCACCGAAACTTGCCCCAACTGTCGTGTGGCTTACGGTTATCTCGACAAAGCGGGCTTCCCCTATGAAAAACTCATGGCAAGCGAGAATAGAGATTTAGTGGCGCAGTATGGTATCAAAGCCGCTCCCACTTTGGTTTTGACCGATGGAGAAAGTGTAACAAAATACGAAGGTGCAGGCGCCATTCGCCAATTCTTGCTCACCTGGAAAGCGTCCGACAATGCATGATATCATCGTCATTGGTGGTGGCCCCGCTGGAATGACAGCTGCGCTTTACGCCAAGCGAGCAGGGAAGAGCGTGCTGCTCATCGAAAAAAACACATTCGGCGGGCAAATCACGTGGTCTCACAAAGTGGAAAACTATCCTGCCATATCCAGCCTTTCGGGGCTGGAATGGGGAGACCAAATGTTCTCTCAAATCGAAGCACTCGGCGTGGAATATGAATTAGACGAAGTGACGTCTATCACAAAAAAAGATGACCTATTCACCCTCACCACCGCTTTCGGTGCTATCTATGAGGCGAAAGCCATCATACTCGCCACAGGTGCAAAACCAAAACGCTTAGGGCTGGAGGGCGAGGAGGACTATATCGGTTGCGGTATCTCTTTTTGCGCTGTGTGCGATGGAGAATTCTATCGTCAAAAAGACGTGGCGATCATAGGGGGAGGAAACACCGCGCTCGGCGAAGCCCTTTACCTTGCCGATATCTGCCGCAGCGTTACGCTGATTGTCCGTCGAGACAGTTATCGCGCTGATTTGCCTTTGGTCGATGCCATCTCAAAAAGAGACAATATTCGCCAAGTGATGTCTGCCCGCGTGTCTGCGCTTCACGGACAGGAAACCCTTTCAGGCGTAACCTTGACTTATGCAGACGGCAAAAGCGAATTGATGGCGCTTGATGGTTTGTTTATTGCCATTGGGCATAGCCCCGAAAATGAACTTTTTTCGGGTTTGATTGCCTTAACAGAGGATGGATATGCAAACGCCGACGAGACTTGCGCCACCATCACCCCAGGCGTGTTTGTGGCAGGTGACTGCCGTCAAAAGCAAGTCCGCCAACTCACTACCGCCGTCTCCGACGGTACCATTTCCGCCCTTGCGGCTTGTCGCTATATTGACCATCTATAAGACATTTTTTTCACACAAAATGCAATCCAACATGGACTCAATACATCCATGTTGGATTTTTTATAGAAAAACCTATATGACGATGATTTTGCATAAGCCAAACGCGACGTGTCATAATAAAAAAACCAAGATCAACTGTAAAAATTGACCTTGGTCTTTGGGGCTTTTATGGGAATTTGTCTCAAACATCCATGTGCGACAGCCCTTTTCAGTTATTTTGTGATGGCAATGATTCTGCGCAATACGGCAATGCCTTCAATGATGGGCAAAATGAATAAGCCACCCGCCCAAGAAGAGCCAACAAGGAACACCAAAATGGCAGAAATCAAAAATGCACCAAGCGTGTGTCCGATAAATCCGCCTGTGGTTTTAGGGGAAATTGTGCCTCTATCGTAATCAATGCGATAACTGCCATCCCAATGCACCTCGAAAATGGTAGGGCCCATCAGGAAAAGTTGGGATAGAGCGGTAAAAATCCAAAGTGCCACTACCCCATCTGTGTTTCCACCTGATACTCTAAAAGCGAAAACCAAAGCCAGCGTCGTCATCAAAGTCGCCAAGCCGGTGCTGATGAGGTAATTAGAAAACACAAAACGAACAAGTCTAAACACCAAACCAATGCCTACGATCACAGCGATCACGGCAAGGGCAGAAAGGAAAAATTCCATAATATTGTCTCCTGTTTTTTTAAAACATTCAATATTTGTGTCACTTGGCGATGCCGCCCTCTCAAAGACCGCGCGAGGTCTCCACAAATAGAGAAAATTATATCAATTGAACTTCGTAAATCGTAGTAGATTGATAGGTCTCGCCGGGACAAAGAAATGTCTTGCCATAATTGACACTATTGGGCTCTGGTTGGGTTTCAAGGCAAACGGTGTGGTGCTTTCTTTGCGGTTTGCCCCCCTTCATGGGCGTTTTGCCTTGGAGCATATTACCAATATAGACCTGCACACCCAACTGGTCGGAGTAGACAGACAACGCCATGTGATTTGCGCTCAAAGTGGCAACGTGAGGCAAAGTTATACCGCAAATCTCTTTTTTATATCTGCCTGCCACCATAAAGTTGGTATCATAGCCTTCAAAGTCAGCATCGCCCCAAGCACCAATCTCGCGCGGGGTGCGGAAATCATAGTGCGTACCTTCCACATTTGGACGTTGGCCCGTGGGGATAAGGTACGGGTCAACCTCTGTGTACTTGTCAGCATCCAGCCATAACGTATGGTGCAAAATATCCTGCTCCCCATATCCATAGAGGTTAAAATAGGCATGGTTGGTCATGGCAAAGGGCGTCTTTTTGGTGGTTGTGGCTTCGTATGTGATGGAGAGGGCGGTATCGCGCAACGTGTAGGTCACTTTCACCCTCACATCCCCGGGATAACCTTCCTCACCATCAGGTGAGAATAGGGCAAGGGCAATGGTGTCGTCATTTGCATACAGCACATCCCACACCCGACGACCATACCCTTCGCGTCCGCCGTGCAGATGATTTTGACCATCATTGGCATAGAGCGGAAAAACCTCACCGTCCATTTCAAACTGGGCATTGGCAATGCGATTGCAGGTGCGCCCAATCAACTCACCTTGGTGGCTATCGTCTGAGAGATACCCCTCAAGTGTATCAAAACCTGCCACAATATCTGTCCCAAATACGGTGAAACTTTGGAGAATACCTCCGAGTGTCAGTATGTGGGCGGTAGCTTTTTCATTTTTTAGTTCATGTTGGTAAATCGGAACACCATTTTCCAAATGACCAAATAAAACTCGATTTTCCATGTTGTCACTTTCCATGTATGATATATTTGTCATATCATATTATACCAAATATTTACAATAAGTCAAGTCTTTGTGCATTTTTCGCCACAAACTCACCCGCAAAGATTGACAAATGGTTGAACATTTTGTATAATAGTTTTTGTAAATGCGAAAAAACGGAGGACACATCATGCAAAAAACTGTCATTGTCATCAATGGTAGCGGAGGTGTAGGAAAAGACACCTTGTGCCACATGGCAGAAAAGCATTTTGCAGTGCGCAATATATCATCGATTGATCCCATCAAGGAATTGGCATCTCAATGCGGATGGAGAGGGGAAAAAAACGACCGCGCCAGAAAGTTTCTGGCAGACTTAAAGCAACTCACTATTGGATACAACGACTATCCACTTCGTTGGCTGGAAAAAGAATATGAAAAATTCCTGTCAGGCGGTGATCAAGTCTTGTTTGTGCATATCCGCGAGCCTCAGGAAATCGAAAAATTCGTGCGCACCATACAGGGAAAAGGTGGCAGAATTGTCACATTGCTTATCCGTGGCGGCGAGCAATTCCGTCATAGACGTGGCGCAAAAGCCTATGGCAATAGCGCAGATGACGAGGTCGAAAAATATAACTATGATTTCTATTTTACCAACGACCACCCCTTAAACGAAACAGAGGCGATCTTTATACCATTCTTTGAAAGTATGTTGGGCTAATTTTGCATCATACAGTTTTTGTTTCTAAAACAGGGGGGTATTTGCAAAATTCATCTCATTTGACTTCCTATAAACAAAAAAACACAAAGGGAAATGGGCAAAACCCATTTCCCTTGTTTGATTATAGCAATATGCAGATGAGCCCACACTGCCTTCGTTGATGATTCTTTCCAGCGTTTCTTGCAGTTTCATGCGAGATTCCGTTGGCATATGCGCAAGTTTGGTATGAATGCCCTCGTTGATTAAGGCGTAGAGGCTCTTTCCAAACATATTGGATTCCCAAATTTTAGTGGGGTCCTCTTCGAATTCACGGAGCATATACTTCACCATTTCCTCCGATTGCAGTTCTGTACCCACAACGGGATTGATTTCTGTTTCTATGCTGGCTTTGATCATGTGAATGGATTGCGCAGAAGCGCGTAGCTTCACTCCATATCCGCCTGCTTGCTTGACGATGCGAGGCTCTTCCAGTTTCAGCTCTTCCACCGAAGGCATCACAATGCCATAGCCCGTTGAGGCAACATCTTCTAATGCCTCGCGTACTTTTTCATACGCTGTTTTTGTCTGTGCCAAATCCTTCATTTGAGAGAGCAGATCCCCATCGTCACGAATGGTCAGGCCTGTGAGTTCGCTGAGCACCGAAAAATAAAGTTCAGGCACAAACGAAATATCAACGCTTGCCACCCCACGCCCTGCATCGACCTCTTTTAAGGTCCAAGTGCCGTCCTCTGCCGTGCCAAAACGGTCTACCACGGGCCGAATATCTCCCACGCGCCAAATCTCATCCGTGGCGTGTGCAATAGATTCTATGACAGAGCGGCGCAGAGGATGACTACGGTCAAGCAAATTCACCCAACGAGGCAGGGAAAACCTCACCTCAGACACAGGAAATTCTGACAAAAGCAGTTG
>JAGBWH010000046.1 GCA_017629925.1 Clostridia bacterium | reverse complement strand
ATTGCCACAGCCCAATTAGACTCTATTATTTGTGGGCCGTCCGACCTTTTGCAGGACGTGGACTGAAGCGAGCCGTATACCTTCGTGGTGGCAAACATTGTGGCAGATATTCTGCTTCGTATGCTCCCTGACCTGCCCGCGTTGCTTGCCCCCCATGCCAAAATTATTTTATCCGGTATTATCTCCGAGCGAGCAGAGGAACTGCTTTCCGTTTTGCCTGGTTTTGGGTTTGCCGTGGATTATATAGAGGTGGAAAACGATTGGACAGCCATTGTTGCCACCTACCAAAAGGACGAATGATATGCCAAGATTTTTTATTGCTCGTCGTCAAATTGTAGACGGCGTGATTACCATTGAAGGCGAGGACGCCTTTCACATTGCCCGTGCTCAGCGCATGGCGGTAGGCGATACCGTGACACTTTGCGACGAGGACGGTACCGCCTATCAATGCACACTTTTGCAAATCAGAGACCATGAAGTAAAAGCCAAAATAGAGGCAAGCGAGGTGGGAGACACCGAGCCACCTGCCCTCATTCACCTCTTTTGCGCTTGGCCTAAAGGGGATAAAGCAGAGACGATTGTGCAAAAAGCGGTAGAACTTGGGGTGGCAAGTGTGACGTTCTTTTCATCTGAGCGTTGCATCAAACATCCCAAAGAGGATAAACTGCCTCGCCAAATAGAACGCTTGAGCCGCATCGCACAGGAGGCGGCAAAGCAATGTGGCAGAAGTATCTTGCCTGTGGTGCATCCTCCGCTTGCTTTTGATGCGGCAGTAAAAAAAGCCGCCTGCATGGCGTTGCCCCTCTTTTGCTACGAAGGGGAAAGTGCGGTGTCTATTCGCCATGCCATTGAAGGTAAAACACCCGACTCTGTTGCCATTTTAGTGGGCGCAGAAGGGGGGTTCAGCCCGAAAGAGGCGGAATTGGCTGTAAAACAAGGGTGTGTTTCGGTGCATCTTGGAAAGAGAATTCTCCGCTGTGAGACAGCACCGCTTGTGGCACTTTCGGCTTTGCTCTGCTTTTTTGAACTATAAACTCATTTTTATGATTTATTACTTCTTCACATATTTTTGCAAAAAAACGATAATTTTTGTATATTTTTTTGAAAAAACTATTGATATTTGACAAATTATGCTGTAAAATAATAGTTACATTAGACAAAACAATGTTACACCCATGATGAATGATGAAAGGTAAGAGGTATTCCCCATGTCCAATCGTTTATTTCAAAGCGTCATCCACCAAATGAAAGATGCCGTCGGTCGCGTGATAGGCTTGATTGATGAGAATGGCCTGGTCATCGCTTGTAGCGAACTGCAAAAAATTGGTGAGATGAGACAGGGTGTCAGAGAAGTGCTTTCTTTTAGCGGAGAAGTGGCTGTCGTTGATGGTTATACTTACCGTTATGTGACTTCCGGTGTTAAAAATGACAATATTATATTTGTAGAAGGTACCGACAAATCAGCTGAAAAATTCGCAGCTCTTTTGGCAATTTCTCTTGGCAGCATCAAAAAGTTGTATGATGAAAAGTATGACAAAGCCTCTTTCATCAAAAATATTTTGCTCGATAATATTTTGCCCAGCGATATATTCATTAAAGGTAAGGAACTGCGCTTTAATTCGGATGTTCGTCGTGCTGTGCTTGTGATCAAATTCCCCGAACGTACCGACTTCTCCCCCTATGAAGTGCTCCAAAGTATGTTCCCCGATCGCGCCAAAGATTACATTATCTCCGTCAGCGAACACGATATGGTGCTCGTCAAGGAAATGTCTCAGGATAGCGACATGATGAAGGAAGCAGAAAGCATTGCTGCCTCTCTGTATGAGACGCTGACAACGGAATTTTTCGTAAAACGCGTGTCAATTGGTATCGGCTCTATCGCCACCAGCCTCAAAGACCTGTCTCGTGCGTATAAAGAAGCGCGTATTGCTTTGGAAGTTGGCAAAGTCTTTGACACCGAAAAAACCTACATCAGCTATGACAATTTGGGCATCGGACGCCTGATTTATCAATTGCCCACCTCGCTTTGCGAAATTTTCCTTGAAGAAGTATTCAAAAAGGAATCGCTGAGCACATTAGACCATGAGACACTCGGCACTGTGCAAAGTTTCTTTGAAAACAACCTCAATGTCTCTGAAACATCTCGCAAACTGTTTGTTCATCGTAACACTTTGGTGTATCGTTTGGAGAAAATCCGCAAACTCACAGGTCTTGACTTGCGCCAATTTGACGACGCTGTCACCTTCAAGGTTGCGCTGATGGTGAAAAAATACCTGGTGAGCAAGCCCACCAAATTTTAATGTGACAAAAAGCGACCACCCACCCCGCTACAATGGATAGGGTATCGCTATACGCTATGCCGGCGCCATGGGGATTTCCCAGACGCCGGTTTGCCTACTGTTTACCCACCGTTTGGGTAGAAGTAGGAGATAATAAGGAAGGAAACACAGCATGAAAAAAACAATATGGCTGATATGCCTGTTGCTATTTTCTCTGCTACTCACGGGCTGTGCCCCCCAAAACAAAGGCACTACCACCGTGGACTCCACCGTCGCCCCCGGGCAGACGGCAGAGGAGCTGGCAGATCAAATAGAAGCGGGATTATCACAGTCCACCGAAGGTAAAAAATACAGCTACGCGACCGAATGGCTGGTATTTTTTGGGCTCAAATGTTTTGACCAATCCAAACTGCAACGTGTAGAGGCAGCGTATTGGAACTACTTTATCAAAGAAGTGCCTCCCGCCGAGACGGTGGCGCGCACGGTCGCAGACTTGATTTCGCAAGCCCTGCGCGGCGGCAAGTTAGACCATACCGATATTGTCCAAATGACCGATAATGTGATCTACGCCTACTTTTATGCGGTGGGAGATCGCTATTCCAACTATTTTAACGAAGAAAACTACAAAGACTATACCTCTGAACAATCCGGCAATTACGAAGGCATTGGCGTGACGGTATCCGCCTCGGTGGAAACCAACGAAATGCTCATTACCACCGTTGCCGCCGATTCTCCTGCGGAAAAGGCAGGTATTTTGGCAGGTGACTATATCGTGGCAGTGGAGGGGATTGCGGTCACCGAGATTGGCTATAATGCTGCTATCAATATGATTCGTGGCGAGGCAGGCACCTCTGTCAGCATCACCATTTTGAGAGGGGAAGACACCTTTGATGTCACAGTTACCCGTGCGGCGCTGACCGAGCAAACCGTCACCTACAAAATTTTCCCCACACTGGGAAAACAAATTGGCTATGTCCGCATCACGACCTTTAACGAGGTGACCGAAGAGCAATTCAAAACAACCATTGATGCTTTGCTGGACGCCCAAGTTGACGGCTTGGTCTTTGACCTCCGCAACAACGGCGGTGGGCTACTCAATACCGTTTTGGCAATGCTCGATTACCTCTTGCCTGATGGCTATCCTCTGGCAAACTATGTCTATTATGACGGCACAAAGGATGTCAGTTACGGCCAAGACAAACACCACGTTGACCTGCCCATGGCGGTGATTTGCAATGCCTATACCGCCTCCGCCGCAGAACTTTTTAGCTGTGCTTTGCAAGATTATGATAAAAAAGGATTTGTGGATGCCACCGTCGTGGGAACTGTGACCTACGGCAAGGGTACGATGCAAGCGATGATCGACTTCCGCGATGGCACAGCGATGACCATTTCTTTTGCCTACTATCAACCCCCGTATTCCGATAACTATGAAGATATTGGCGTGATGCCCGACATTGAAGTAACACTTGATGATGCGCTTTTGGGGTATAATCCTGAACGCCTCACTTACGAGCAAGATGCCCAACTGCAAGCCGCAATATCTTGCCTAACTGAAAAATAAAACCCGAAACCCCCCTATAAATGATTAAAATAAACGAGGAGATATACCATGATTAGAGACGATAAGAAACGAAACTATACCCCCGCAGGCTACCAAGCCCTACTGGATGAGCTCGAAGAACAAAAAGCCAAACAGGAACAAAACAAAAAAGATATTTCCACCGCCCGCAGTTTTGGCGACTTGTCCGAAAACAGCGAGTACGATGAAGCGAAAAATGAACAAGGCAGGATTGCCGCACGCATTGCCGAACTCGAAGATATGATTGCCCATGCCGTTGTCATTGACGAAAGCCAAGTTGACGCGTCTGTGGTTGGTGTTGGCTCTTTTGTGCGCGTCCGCATTGAAGAAACCGGAAAAGTCAAACAATATCACATCGTTGGCTCTTTTGAGTCCGATCCCTTAAACGGTCAAATTTCTGATGTGTCTCCCATTGGTAGCGCATTGATGGGCAATAGCGCAAACGCAGTGGTGGAAGTCACTCTCCCCAGCGGCAAGGTGCAACACATCACCATCTTAGAAGTATCAAGATAAAGGAGAATTTCCATGGCAGCTCAAACACCTGATATGCCTTCTTCCACCAGCGAACTTGCGGTGCGCCGCGAAAAATTAGCGAACTTGGTTGAAGCAGGTTGCGATCCCTTTCTCATTACCAAATATGACGTCTCTGACGATAGCGCCACCATTAAAGCAAATTTTGACACCTACGAACACAACCTTGAAGCCGGCAAAGAAGGCAAAATTGTCTCTGTTGCAGGTAGAATGGTCAGCCGTCGTGTCATGGGTAAAGCGTCTTTCGTTCATTTGCTGGACGATAGTGGTAAAATTCAACTCTACGTTCGACGTGACGATGTGGGCGAGGATGTGTATGCTTCATTTAAAAAGTGGGACGTCGGTGATATTATTGGTGTGACAGGATTCGTGTTTGCCACCCAAACGGGCGAGGTATCCATTCATGCAACCTCTATCCTATTGCTTGCAAAATCTTTGTTGCCTCTGCCTGAAAAATTTCACGGCCTGACCAATACCGATATGCGGTATCGTCAACGCTATGTGGATCTCATCGCCAATCCCGAAGTCAAAGATACATTTATCAAACGCTCTCTCATCATGCGTGAAATTCGTGCCTACCTCGATGAAAAAGGCTTCCTTGAAGTAGACACCCCTATTCTCACACCTTTTGAAATCGGCGCAAACGCCCGTCCTTTCTATACCCACCACAATACGCTTGATATGGATATGGTGCTTCGTATTGAAACCGAGCTCTACCTCAAACGCTTGATCGTGGGTGGTATGAACCGTGTGTATGAAGTGGGCCGTATTTTCCGCAACGAAGGTATGGACACTCGCCACAATCCTGAGTTTACCACCGTTGAACTTTATCAAGCCTTCACCGATTACGAGGGCATGATGCAAATTGTGGAAGAACTCTACCCCCGTTTGGCACAGCGCGTCTGCGGTACCACACAAATCACCTACCAAGGCACAGAACTCGATCTGAGCCACTTTGAACGCATGACCATGGCAGAATCTGTGAAACGTTATGCGGGCGTGGACTACAATGATTGGACGTCTCACGAGGACGCTCGCGCCGCCGCCAAGGCACTGAATGTCGACGTTCCTGCAGATGCCACCAAAGGCTTGGTGCTGGTCGAACTCTTTGACGCTTTCGTGGAGGACAAGCTGGTGCAACCCACCATCATCTACGATTATCCCGTAGACAACAGCCCCTTGGCAAAGCGCAAACCCAGCCAACCCGAATTTACCGAACGTTTTGAATATTTCATCTGCGGCATGGAATTCGGCAACGCTTTCAGCGAACTCAACGATCCCATCGACCAACGTCAACGTTTTGAAGCGCAAGTAGAAGCGAAGCGCAAAGAAAATCCCGATACACCCGCGCAAGTCGACGAGGACTTCCTCACCGCGCTTGAATACGGCATGCCTCCCACAGGCGGTCTCGGATTTGGCGTGGATAGACTTGTGATGCTGCTGACCGATAGCGCGTCTATTCGGGATGTATTGTTGTTCCCGACTATGAAACCTATTGATGGTTGAGGGCGGATTTAGGCGAAGACCGAAAAAAGAAGGAATTATTTTTTAGGAAAATACCACACCATATTTTCGGTTAAAGACAAAACTATATCCCCTGCAATACCCGATT
>JAGBWH010000045.1 GCA_017629925.1 Clostridia bacterium | reverse complement strand
TAGCAGGCGGAGCCTCGTGTCCACCCAAACGATGGGCATTAGTAGCCGAAGCAATAGACGCCTTCAGCAAACCATTATGGCGGTGTACTGCCTTCAATACATTCACAAGGAAAGTGACAAACTGTAAATTGTGGTATGGGTTCTTACCTGGAGCCAGAAGATTCACACCCGTATTCGTTCCAAGCGACCAGTTGCAGTGCTTACCGCTACCATTTACTCCGCCAAAAGGTTTCTCGTGGAAGAGCACACGGAACTGATGATGGTGTGCCACTTGCTCCATAAGAGACATGAGGAGTTGATTGTGATCACTGCCGAGATTTGCTTCTTCATAGATTGGCGCCAACTCAAATTGATTAGGAGCCACTTCGTTATGACGAGTTTTGATAGGAATACCTAATTTGAGAGCCTCTTGTTCAAGTTCAGTCTTGAACGCCAACACGCGCTCAGGGATAGTGCCAAGATAGTGATCATCCAATTGTTGGCTCTTGCTAGCATAATGCCCCATAAGCGTGCGACCCGTCATCAAAAGGTCGGGGCGAGCATTGTATAGAGCTTCATCTACTAAGAAATACTCCTGCTCTGTGCCCAAATAGGTATATACGCGTTTGACATTCTTGTCAAAGTAATTCGCTACGGCTGTTGCCGCCTTGCCCACAGCGGTAATGGAACGCAGCAAAGGGGTCTTATAATCAAGCGCCTCTCCTGTATATGCTACAAAGATAGTAGGGATACAAAGGCGGTCACCAATCACAAATGCTGGTGATGATGGATCCCACGCCGAGTAGCCACGCGCCTCAAATGTATTGCGAATACCACCATTAGGAAAAGATGAGGCATCTGGTTCTTGCTGATAAAGAACCGAACCCGAGAATTTCTCCATCGGCATCCCCTTTTCATCAAAATCGAAGAACGCATCGTGCTTCTCCGCTGTTCCACCAGTCAACGGTTGAAACCAGTGAGTATAGTGGGTGGCGCCGAGCTCCATCGCCCATTTCTTCATACCAATAGCCACACTATTAGCGATGTCGCGACTGAGTGTCTTTTCGTTGTCCATTAGGTCGAAAAGTTCCTCTACAATATTACTAGCGATATACTCCTTCATTTTGTCGCGCGTGAAGACATTTTGCGAGAAAATTACGCTGGCACGTTGGATAATTGTCGCCTCCTTGGGCAAGTGTGACCAAGCTGTTTTGAGGGCATCAAAGCGAATGTTCATGATTGGAAAATTATGCTATTTTTCGTTTTTAATCGAGTTATTTGCTAAAATCAACCGCAAAAGTACTACTTTTTTTACAAACAACCAAATATTTTTATATTTTTTGCATATTTTTCTAAAAATCCACATCTTTTTGACGATATATATGTTCAAGCGAAGAAAAAGTCTTAAGAAATTAGATTTGCTACATTGAAAATACAAAAATTGGCAAATTACAAAAAAAGTACATAAACGCTTGCGTATATCAAAAAAAAATAGTAATTTTGCACGCAAATTCAAAATTTGCACCAAAGATGGCGATTCAACGCAACATAGTACAAATTCCGGCTCTTGTGGACCTTCATGTCCATTTCCGTGAGCCGGGTTTTTCGTATAAAGAGACTATTGCTTCAGGTAGCATGGCTGCCGCAGCATCAGGCTACAGCGCAGTATTCACCATGCCAAACCTCAACCCTGTGCCTGATACGGTAGAGCATTTGCAAGAGCAATTGAATATCATCAAACGCGACACCTACACTGGGGTTTATCCTTTTGCCTCTATCACTATAGGGCAGAAAGGTGCAGGAGATTTAGTTGACTTTGAAGCACTTGCGCCCCACGTAAAGGGATTTTCTGATGACGGTCGCGGGGTGCAAAGTGAAGAACTCATGCGCGAGGCCATGAAGCGAATCCGTGCGGTAGATCGTGTGATGGTGGCTCACTGCGAAGTTGAAGCGCTGCTCAATGGCGGCTAT
>JAGBWH010000044.1 GCA_017629925.1 Clostridia bacterium | reverse complement strand
GTGGGCGAAGAGGGGCTTTGCCTGGGCTGTGATTTTGACGGCACAGATCACTTGCCTCTACCCATAGAAAACCAAGCGCATCTTCTTCATTTGGCCGATTATCTGCAAAAAGAGGGATTTTCCCCCAGACAAATTGACTTGCTATTTTGGCGTAACGGTCGCCGTTTTCTTGAGTCCCTTCTTTGTTAAAGCAAAAAACAATCCCCTCAAAAGGAGATGTCTAAATATGAAATATTATTCCACAAGACAAATAGATACTAAGGGTTATAGTGGGGCAGAAGCCATTTTGCGCGGTATTGCCGCAGATGGTGGCTTGCTCATGCCTGAGCGCATCCCCACTTTTTCCCTCTCGGATTTTGCCACCTTTTCACAGCTCAGTTACCCTGCGCTTGCCGCGCGTTTGCTCCACTCATTTTTGCCTGAATATACAGAGCAGGAACTGCTCGAAGATGCAAGCGCCGCCTATGGTGAAATGTCGTTTCCCCGTGGTGCTTTAGAGGTAAAAAGAGTGGACCGCGCCCTTTATGCTTTAGAGTTATGGCATGGCCCCACTTGCGCTTTCAAAGATTTGGCACTCCAACTGATGCCACATTTATTCAAAAGAGCCAAAGAAAAAATGGGCGAGGAGCGCACCGCCCTCATTCTGACCGCCACCTCGGGAGACACGGGCAAAGCGGCACTTGAGGGCTTCAAAAACATCCCCGGCATTAAAATCCAAGTATTTTATCCGCAAGACGGCACAAGTCTTACCCAACGTTTGCAAATGGTCACCCAAGAGGGTGACAATGTGTCGGTGTATGGCATCAACGGCAATTTTGACGATGCGCAAAGGGGCGTGAAACGTCTATTTGGAGACGAGCATTTGGCAGAGGTGTTAAATGAAAAAGGGGTATTTCTCACTTCCGCGAACTCTATCAATTTTGGTCGTTTGGTGCCTCAAATCGTCTACTATGTATATGCGTACTTAACCCTGGTCAAAAATGGGGCGATTGGCATGGGAGACAAACTGGATATTGTTGTGCCCACCGGTAACTTCGGCAACATTTTAGCCGCCTATATGACAAAACGCATGGGGCTTCCCGTGGGGAGACTGGTCTGTGCTTCTAACCAAAACAATATTCTCTACGACTTTTTCTCCACCGGTATCTATGATAGAAACCGTCCTTTTTACACCACCATTTCCCCTTCTATGGATATTTTGGTGTCCAGCAATCTGGAGAGGTTGCTCTATTTGGCGCTCGGCGCCCAGAAAACCGCCCAATATATGCAAAGTTTGGCGCAAACAGGACGCTTTGCGCTCTCTTATGATGAGCTTGCTTTATTGCAAAGTGAATTTGATGGGGACTGGACAAGCGAAGACGAGACAAAAGACATCATTCGTCTTTGCTATGACCAAAAAGGCTACCTCATTGACCCGCATACCGCTGTTGCCATGCATTCGGCCTGCAAAAAACAAATATACGACGCAAAGCCGTCAGACCTGCGCCGTACATTGGTGGTATCTACCGCTTCTCCCTTCAAATTCACACTATCTGTGCTACAAGCGTTAGGGCAAGAGGTACCTCAAACGGAAGCAGAGGCAATGAAAGCCCTTTCTGCCTACACGGGGCATCCTATTCCCTGCCCTCTCCTTGACTTAGATCAAAAAGAGGTGCGGTTTGCCGCCTGCATTGCCGTAGAGGACATGGATGAGTCCATGCTACGCTTTGCAGAAGAATAATTAGCCGATATCTTGCGGTTTGAAGGTGGCACATGCGGTTTCGTGGCTCGTGTTTGCGTGTGCAGGGCCAACATTGATTTGCTCTGCTGTGCAGCAGTTATCGCAGTCGTGATACACACAGTTTTTCACATCGCAGACAATGCCTTTGATATGTTTTTCACCACAGCCACAATGTTTTTTTGTTTCTTGCATTTCCATACTCCTTTTGCCTATATGAGGCACATTCAGTATACCCTGTTTTGATGGGGTTATGCATATTTCACTTGTACGGAGTCTATATGTCAGTTTTTGTCATTTCAGATTTACATTTGTCTACGCTTGACAGCACCAACAAATCCATGGAAGTGTTTGGTCAGCGGTGGGCAGACTATACAAACCGCTTGGAGCAAGCATGGAGACGCTTGGTGGACGAGCATGACACGGTGATCATCGCAGGAGATATCTCCTGGGCTTTGACGCTGGAGGAAGCCACCTCGGATTTGCTGTTTATTGAGTCTCTTCCCGGGCAGAAAATTTTGATTAAAGGCAATCATGACTTTTGGTGGCAAACCGCCTCAAAACTACAAGCCTTTTGCGCACGACATCACTTAGATAGTTTGCATTTTCTCCATAACAATGCTTTTTTGGTGGAAGATTTTGTGATTTGCGGATCGAGAGGATGGTATCACGACAGCGATGCAGAGGGGGCAAAACAAGCCTTAGCCGACTATGATAAAATCGTCAATCGCGAGTGTATCCGCCTCAAACTTTCCCTTGACCAAGCCCACGCCTTAGCAGAGGAGGCAGTGTGCCCAAAAGAAATGATTTGCTTTTTGCACTTTCCTCCGATATGGTGCGAAAAAGAATGCGCCCCTATCCTTTCCGTGTTAAAAGAATATGGTGTAGACCGTCTTTATTTCGGTCATATTCATGGCGCTGTCCCCACCACCTTCACACATGAAAATATCGAGATGACACTCACCGCCGCAGATGCTTTGGGGTTTGTGCCTAAGCTTATTTCGCCCCAAATAGAGGGAAAATAGGTAAAAATTTGCTAAAAAGTCATAAAAAGCCTTGAATTTTCTGTTTATATACTTGACTTGCTATATAAAATGTATTATAATTATATGCTGGTTGCCCATGAATTTATCTTTGGCAACCATCTGTAAGATGAAAAATTAAAATTGAAAATAAAAATGCCAATTGGCATGGAGGAACAAACATGGCCTTACTCAAAAAGGAACAAAGAGAAGACAAACGCTGGGAACTGCAATTTTCCATTCCTGAGGATGATTTCAAGAAAGCCGTTGATGCTGTGGCTGCAGAGCAACTGCCTAAATTCAACATCCCCGGTTTTAGAAAAGGAAAAGCCCCCCGCGCTGTGATCGAAAAAATGTATGGCAAGGGTGTATTCTATGAAGATGCCCTCAATCGCGTACTTCCCACCGCATTTACTGCTGCTGTGGAAGAAAGTGGTCTTGATGTGATCGGTCAACCTGAATTTGACATTGTGTCAATGGATGGTGATGTGGTCATGAGTGCTGTGGTATATGTGAAACCCGAAGGCAAAATCGAAGGCTACAAGGGTATTTCCGTCAAGAAAGTTGTCGCTCCTGTGACCGACGAAGATGTCACGGCAGAAGTAGATCGTATGCGCGAAAGAAATGCCCGCACAGTAGAAGTGACCGACAGAGCCGCTGCTCTGGGCGATACAGCTACCATTGACTATCTCGGCGAAGTTGATGGCGTAGCATTTGATGGTGGCGCAGCTGAAGGTCATGACCTCAAACTCGGTAGTGGCTCTTTCATCCCCGGTTTTGAAGACCAAATCGTTGGCCACAACATCGGCGAAACCTTTGATGTGAATGTGACCTTCCCCGAAGAATATCATGCACCTGAACTCGCAGGCAAAGCCGCTGTCTTTCATGTAACGCTTCATGCGCTCTCCATGAGCGAACTCCCCGAAGCAGATGATGAATTTGCAAAAGATGTGTCCGAATTCGATACACTTGATGCATACAAAGCTGATATTAAGACAAAAATGCAGGAGAGAAACGAAAAAGCAGCAGACAGTGACGTAGAAAACCAACTCTGCGAAGCTTTGATTGATCTCCTTGTGGCAGATATTCCCGAACCTATGTTTGTGGCAGAAACCGAAAACTATGTTCGCGACTATGACACACGCCTGCGTATGCAAGGCCTTGACCTTGAGACCTACTTCAGATACACCGGTTTGACCTTGGATGCTCTCCGCGCTCAACTCCGTCCCCAAGCTGAAAAGCAAGTGAAAGTTCGTTTGGCGCTGGAAACCATCGCAAAACTCGAAAACCTAACAGTCAGCGAAGAAGAACTCGAAGCTGAATACGTGCGCATCAGCGAAACCTATCAAAGAGATTTGGCTGAAGTGAAGGGCTTGATCAAAGCCGAAGACCTCACCGCTGACCTTCTCGTGAAGAAAGCAATGGATCTGGTCAAAGAAAACGCTGTTTATTCCGCTGAATAATTCGCCACACAAAATCAAAAAATCAAATTAAGTTTATATAAGGAGGCATTATTATGGCACTCGTCCCAATGGTTGTAGAGCAAACCAGCCGTGGTGAACGCTCTTATGACATTTACTCCCGTCTACTCAACGACAGAATTATCTTTTTGGCTGATGAAGTCAACGATGTAACTGCGTCTCTTGTAGTTGCACAAATGCTTTTCCTCGAAGCACAAGATCCCGATAAGGATATCCATTTCTACATCAACAGCCCCGGCGGATCTATCTCCGCAGGCATGGCTATCTATGATACCATGAATTTCATCAAATGCGATGTGTCTACCATCTGCATTGGTATGGCTGCCAGCATGGGCGCTTTCCTGCTTTCTTCCGGTACAAAAGGCAAACGTTTCGCTCTGCCCAACAGCGAAATCATGATTCACCAACCTCTGGGCGGTGCAAGAGGTCAAGCAAGTGATATTAAAATTCACGCTGACCACATTATCCGCACCCGTGAAAAACTGAATCGTATTTTGGCTGAGCAAACCGGTCAAACCTACTAAACTCTTTGCCGTGACACTGATCGTGACAACTATATGTCCGCAGAACAAGCTTGCGCTTACGGTCTGATTGACCGCGTTATCGAGCATAGATAATCCGATAAGGGGTTGTTATTGTCATATCAACCCCTTCATTTTTTAACCTGTAAAGGAAACATTATGGCTACAAGAGAAAATAACCGCCGCTGCTCGTTTTGCGGCCGTTCAGAAAAAAGTTTGCCCTTCATTATTCCCTCCCCTACCGGTGCTTGCATTTGCGGAGATTGCGTAGAGGCTTGCAACAACCTAATTGAAGAGGAATTTGAACTGGAGGCATCAGCTGAGGGCTTTACATTTGAAACCCTCCCCAAACCCGCTGAAATCAAAGCCATGCTGGATGAGCACGTGATTGGTCAGGATGAAGCCAAACGTGTGTTGTCTGTGGCTGTATATAATCACTATAAAAGAATTCTCCACCACGACAGCAAACGCCATGACAAAGAAAAACTGGACGAGGTGGAACTTCAAAAAAGCAATGTACTTTTGCTTGGACCTACCGGCGTAGGTAAAACCTACATTGCACAAACGCTGGCTAAAAGTTTGAAAGTGCCTTTTGCCATTGCAGACGCTACCACATTAACCGAGGCAGGATACGTGGGCGAAGACGTGGAAAACATTTTGCTCCGTCTCATTCAAGCCGCTGATTTTGATGTGGAAAAAGCAGAACGCGGGATTATTTATATTGATGAAATTGATAAAATTTCCCGTCGAAGCGAAAATCGCTCCATCACTCGTGACGTTTCGGGCGAAGGCGTGCAACAAGCGTTGCTCAAAATTTTGGAAGGGACGGTAGCCAACGTTCCCCCTCAAGGTGGCAGAAAGCATCCCAACCAAGAATTTATCCAAATCAACACCGAGAATATCCTCTTTATTTGTGGTGGTGCTTTTGATGGGCTGGAGCAAATCATCGAGCAAAGACGCGGCAACCAAACCATCGGCTTTGGCGGTGATATTATGCAAAAAAGCGAACGTGTGGCAAGAGGCGTGTATCGCGACGTCACCAGCCATGATATTGTCAAATACGGTCTTATTCCCGAACTGGTTGGACGTTTGCCGATGATTGTGGCTTTGTCTAATTTGGATGAAGAAGCACTCGTTCGTATCATTCGCGAACCTAAGAACGCCATGTATCGTCAATACTGCAAACTCTTTGAACTGGATGGCGTGGAACTTGTCTTTGAGGAAGAGGCATTCCGTGCCGTGGCAAAACTCGCGATTGAAAAAGAAATCGGTGCAAGAGGTCTGCGCTCCATTATGGAAAACATCATGATGGACGCTATGTATGACGTACCTTCTCGTGCAGATGTGGCAAAAATCATTGTCACCGCCGCTTATGTGAGAGGCGAAGCACCGCTGACCATTGTCTACAAAACGGATATAGTCCAGTAAAAACGGAGAGGAAAACATCAACTGTTTTCCTCTTTTTTTATGCTATTTTCCTTTTTGACGATTTTTTGACAACTTTTGACTTTCTGCTGTAATATTTTGTCTTTGATGAATTTTTCTTCTCATTTGGTTATGTGCTGTTTTTAGCACAAAGAGGATAAGTAAAAAACTGTATCAAGTGCAAACAAAAGATGCATTTGATACAGTTTTTTCTTTTTTTATGTTAGTCGTTTATCGTTTATGGCGATACTGCATATAGATGAGTAGACGAGGTTAGTTTTGGCAGATTTGACGGTAAGCGGTGGGTGTCATGGATAGGGTGCGCAAAAAGAGTGTACCAAAGAAATTGGTGGAACTATACCCTACCCTTTTGGCAATCTCGCCCACGGACAAATCCGTGACAGCCAAAAGGCGAAGCGCCTCGTTGAGTCTAATCGCTTGAATGTATTGCTTGGCGGTCTTTCCTGTGCAGGAGTAGAGCAAGCGAGAGAAATAGTCGGGGGAAAGTTGCATTTTTTCACTCAAATCAGAGAGGGAGAGTTTTTGGTCGGCGTGTGTTTCCATATACCGAATGACCTCCGTCATGCGAGACAGATTATGGTAGAGGAGGCGATCGTTTTCTGTTTTTTCTGCGGCGTATTGGCGAAGCAAAGCGGCAAGAAGGCGACCTGTTTGGGCGTGCATCATGAGTAAATAGCATGGCTCTTTGGCTTGACATTCTACCACCGCCATAGACATGGCTGAGGTGGCTTCGCCGTAGGCGCTATCCTCTTCGGTGAGCACATAAGGGCGCATACGCGCTTGCAGTAAAAACAGGGTAAAAAGGTCGCTATCCAGCAGTTGCATCATCGCGCGCAAAACAGCGGTGGGGCAAGCAAGCATTTGTAGCCGAGCGAATGTGTCAGCGTGGGCGAACAGCATCATATTTTCAGGCAAAACAACTGCCTGCCCTTGACATAAATCCACGCCTTCTCCGCCTAAATAGACACGAGCATTGCCCTTTTCTGCATAAAGCAAGCCAAAGGATGCGCCAAAATCCGTGGGGGGAAGCAAATATCCGCTACCGCTAAATTGACGGTAGGTGACTGCATTTTGTTGCCAATCTGTCATAGATGAGATCCACGCTTTCTAAAATAATGATAAGGAGATGCCTTATCTGCCAAAAAAAGGAAGATAAGGTGAAGATAAAGGTATCATGATCAAAAAATGGTTGGCTTTGCTCTTGGTATTCGTTTTGGGGGTGGCGGTGGGATATCAAGGAATGCCCCAGATGAAAAACTGCCCTGAGAACGCTTTGCTGTCCTCTCCTCGCATTGTTGTGAGTGCCAAAGATGGGCAAAAGGCAGGTGCCGGGATTGTTTGGCGGGAGAGCGAGGGGGGACTATATGTACTCACCTGCGCACATTTGCTTTGCGAGGAGGGAGATATTACTGTGTTTCCCTTTGGATATACCCTGCCCCAATATGGCGAAAAAGCCCAATTAATTGGCACTTTGCCCGACTATGATCTCGCCCTTTTGGAAATTCCTAAAACGCCACATCTCAAAGTCGCAAAAGGTGGGGACACTCCCGTGTCCGGCACAGCCATCTTTGCTTTAGGCAATCCCTTAGGCAAAGGAAGCGCAGTAGGCTACGGAGTGATTTCAGCCCCCTATGAAGCCATGGGAGACGAAGGGAGCCCACAATACTATCACCGACTTGATTGCCACTTAGAGAAAGGTAATAGTGGCGGTGGAGTGTATGATAGCGAGGGGAATGTGGTGGGGATGGTCATGGGGAAAGTTTTGGGGGAAAATGGCATAGACAAAGGGGGATATGCCATGCCATGGGAGCAAGCACAGGCATTAGGCAATGCCATTTTAGCGGCTGAGGATGGCATCGTAAAAGTTGCCGCGCTTGACGCAGAACTGATCGCCATAGAAGAGATAAGAGAGGGGGGCGAGATAAAAAGCAGAATGGCGTTCTCATATATATCCCCGGCCCTTTTCGAGACAGTTGGGACAGGTGACCGACTACAG
>JAGBWH010000005.1 GCA_017629925.1 Clostridia bacterium | reverse complement strand
GTTGGTGCGCTCTATGTTCGCCGCGGAATTATGCCGACCAACTTGATTTATGGCGGTGCACAGGAAAGAGGAAAACGCCCGGGTACGGAAAACCTGCCTGCCATCATGGGCATGGCGAAAGCATTGGAGGATGCTTTAGCACACATGGATGAATATAACGCCAAAATGACCAAACTCCGCGATAAGCTTATTTTGGGCCTTTCTGCCATTCCTCACTGCGCCCTTAACGGAGACAGAGAAAAACGTCTGGCAGGGAATGTGAGTTTCTGCTTTGAAGGCATTGAAGGTGAATCGCTACTTTTGCTCCTTGATGCAAAAGGCATCTCTGCCTCTTCCGGCTCTGCTTGCACATCTGGCTCTCTTGATCCCAGCCATGTGCTTTTGGCAATCGGCAGACCTCACGAGGTCGCACACGGCTCTCTTCGCCTATCTCTGTGTCATCTCAACACAGAAGAAGAGATAGATTATTTACTTGAACAAATCCCCGGGGTAGTTGCATATTTGAGAAGCATCTCACCCGTTTGGAAAGACTTACAGGAAGGAAAAAGACAATATGTTATACAGTGAAAAAGTAATGGACCATTTTATGCACCCTCGCAACGTGGGTGTCATTGAAAATGCAGATGGCATCGGTGAAGTAGGGAATGCCAAATGCGGGGATATCATGAAAATTTATCTCAAAATTGAAGATGGTATCATCGTGGATGTGAAATTCCAAACGTTTGGTTGTGGCTCTGCTATTGCCTCCAGCTCCATGTCAACGGAAATGATTATGTGCAAACCCGTCTCCGAGGCACTTGAACTCACCAACAAAGCCGTCGCAGAAGCCTTGGGCGGTCTGCCTGCACATAAGATGCATTGCTCTGTGCTTGCAGAAGAAGCCATCAAACTTGCCATCAAGGATTACTACGACCGCCATGGCATTGCCTATGACGAAGGTATGTTTGACGGATACGGTCACGACCATGACCACGGGGAAGATGAAGAATGACCATGCGTGAAATGCAAGACGAGATTATTCGTCTCAAAAAAGAAAAAGGCGTCTGCATTCTCGCCCATTCCTATCAAAGCCATGATGTGGTGGAAATAGCGGATTTTGTAGGCGAGTCCTTTGCTTTGAGCAAAAAGGCAAAAGACGCCCCCGAGCAAATCATTCTCATGTGTGGCGTGCGGTTTATGGCAGAAACTGTCAAGTTGCTCTCCCCTGAGAAAATCGTGTATCTCTCCCACACCAGCGCAGGTTGCCCCATGGCAGAGCAGATGGATAAAGAGATGATATTATCCATGAAAAAGCGATATCCTAACATTCCCGTTGTGGCATATATCAACACCACAGCAGAATTGAAAGCGGTGTCGGATGTGTGTGTCACTTCATCTTCTGCCGTGAAAATAGTACGGAATTTAGAAGCGAATGAGCTAATTTTCATCCCGGATGTGAATTTGGGCACTTTTGTGCAGTCGCAGGTTCCCGAAAAGAAATTGCATCTTTTTGAGGGTGGATGCCCTGTGCATACGCGCATGGGGAAAGAGGATGTAGCACGTGCTCGTGCCGAACACCCCAATGCGCTTTTGCTCGTTCATCCCGAGTGTAAACAAGAGGTGACAGAGCAAGCAGATATGGTCGGAAGCACAGCTGAGATTTTGGACTTTGCCGCCCAAAGCACTGCCACAGAATTTATTATTGGT
>JAGBWH010000043.1 GCA_017629925.1 Clostridia bacterium | reverse complement strand
GATACAGACCGTGGTCCTTCTGTATGTGACGGGCCGCTTATGCGGCATCAGCAGCTTACGCTGCCAGCGCGTACTTTTTATCGTCTGCGTTTAATTTTAAGTTGAGCATTATACGGGATTACTCAGCCCGCCACGCTTATCATGTGTCAAAATCCCCGTCGAAACCTTTACGGGCCCATGTCTGAGATTATTTTATCATAGTTTTCCCATTCTGTCAAGTCGTATACTGTCGCATGGCAAGGATTTTGGGGCAAGATAGAGGTTTTTGATGCATTCATTTTTTTGCAATATTCTTATTTGGGCGAAAAATGACCGCCATAAATCAACCACCAAAATGTATATTTTTCACCCATACACCATACATTGCAGTGATGATTTTGGGAGAGGGCAAACCGGATGAAAAAGGAAACATTTCATGGAAAAATGGGCGAGGTAATATCGCTTTTGGTGTGGGTGATAGGCACCCTTGTGTGCGAGAAATTGCCTGTTGCATTGACGATTTTTTGCGCCATGGCCATCCATGAATGTGGGCATGTTTTGGCGTTTTTATGGCTAAAAGAGCCTGTGCCTTCATTTCAAGTGGGGCGACTGGGACTTAAACTTGTGGCGTCGCGCCCCCTATCCTTTACGTCGCAGTTGTGGGTGGCTTTGGCGGGGCCCGCCACGAATCTTTTGTGTGCCTCTCTTTTGCTTCTTTTAGACGGGCTAAATACCCCCGCTTTGCTTCACTTGATGATGGCTTTTGGAAACTTGCTTCCCATTGCCACCCTGGACGGGGGCAGAATACTCGACGCTTCGCTCTCTATTTGCTTTTCTCCGTTTATGGCGTATCGTATTTGTGCAGTTGTCTCTCTTTTGAGCATTGTGGTTCTGCTTTTGCTGTCGATATGTGCCCTTTGGACGCGAGGAAGTGGGGGGTATCTCTATTTTTTGTCATTTTCCCTTTTTCTTGAACACATTTTCGGGGAAGAAAATGGCATTTGGAAGGGCAGGGAATAAAGGCCGCATCAAATAGCCAAGAAACCATAAGATTTGAGAGGATTTCAGAGAATTCAAGAGAATTTCGGAGAAAATACGACAAAAACACTATTTTTTTGCATTTATTTCCGTTTATTTATGGATAAATGCTGAAATTTCAATATTTTTGGTGAAATATATTGCATTTTTCTTTTGTCTTTGCTATAATGCATTCATATAGTAACAAATGCGTCTAATTAGGCGAAAGATTTGCGCAGATATTCTGCACTTCAAAAGAAAGGAACGGTCACGAAACCATGAGTAAAATCATTGAACTGAAAGGTGTCTCTAAGTCTTATGATGGTGAGCAGGTTTTGCACGATGTAAACCTCTATATCCGCGATAAAGAATTTATCACCTTGCTTGGCCCTTCGGGTTGCGGTAAAACAACAACCCTTCGCTTGATCGGCGGGTTTGAAATGCCCGACGAAGGTGAGATTTTTTTTGAGGGAAATCCGGTCACAAACCTACCTCCCCACAAACGCCCCGTCAATACCGTATTCCAAAAATATGCACTTTTCCCCCACCTGAATGTGTATGATAATATTGCCTTTGCTCTGAAACTGCGCAAAGTGCCTCAAGATATTATCGACGAGCAAGTCAGAGATATGCTTGCGCTTGTGTCTCTGCGTGGCTTTGGCTCAAAGAATGTCAACACATTGTCAGGCGGGCAACAACAACGTGTGGCGATCGCTCGCGCACTGATTAATCGTCCCCGCGTTTTGCTTTTGGACGAGCCACTTGGCGCACTTGACCTCAAACTGCGCAAGGATATGCAAAACGAGCTGAAAAATATCCAACAGCAAACAGGCATTACCTTTGTGTATGTCACCCACGACCAAGAAGAGGCGCTGTCTATGTCTGACACCATCGTGGTCATGGAAAACGGTCATATTCAACAAATCGGCACGCCTACCGATATTTACAATGAGCCGGAAAATGCGTTCGTGGCAGACTTTATCGGCGAATCCAATATCATTGACGGTGTGATGCGCCAAGACTATAAAGTGTTCTTCGACGGCAGAGAATTTGATTGTCTGGATAAAGGATTTGGCAAAAACGAGCCCGTTGACGTGGTCATTCGTCCTGAGGACGTTGACGTAGTTTCACCCGAAAAGGGAATGCTTCGCGGCGTTGCCACATCCGTGACCTTCAAGGGTGTGCACTGGGAAATCATCGTAGATATCAATAATTTCAAATGGATGATCCAAACCACAGACTATGTTGCCCCCGGCGCTGAAATTGGTCTCTTTATTGAACCTGATGCCATTCATATTATGAAAAAATCTGAATTCTCAGGTATGTACGGCGACTATTCTTCTTTTAGTGACGAATTGGATGAGTTGTCCGACCCCGACCTGGATGCAGGGGAGGAGGAAAGAGATGACCAAGAATAAGTCGCCACTCCTTCGCAGTATTGCGGCAGCCCCTCATCTGCTTTGGTGTGTGCTATTTATTTTGGCACCCATGGCATTTGTGGCATATTATGCGTTCACCGACAAAGACGGCGCCTTTACCCTCGACAATATCAACAGCGTCTTTTCTTCCGCCTATCTCAAAATTTTGGAGAGATCTGTGCTTTTTGCCTTGGCGGCAACCGTCATTTGCTTGCTCATTGCTTACCCTTTGGCAATGGCGATTACCAAAATGAAATCCCGCAACCAATCCACCGCGATCATGCTTCTCATGCTCCCCATGTGGATTAACCTGCTCATTCGTACCTATTCGCTCAAGCTATTGCTTGAAAGCAACGGCATCATCAACAGCCTGATTACCAGACTTGGCGGTGAGCCTATTCGCTTCCTTGATTCTGAGTTTTCCATTATTTTGGGCATGGTCTATAATTTTTTGCCCTATATGGTATTGCCCATTTATTCTGTGTTGGTCAAAATCGACAAGCGCCTCATCGAAGCCGCCCAAGACTTAGGATGTAATTCTTTGAAAGTGTTGTGGAAGGTGACATTGCCTTTGTCTATTTCAGGTGTCATCTCCGGCATTACCATGGTATTTGTGCCGTCTATCAGTACTTTCTTTATTTCAAAATCTCTCAGCGACGGCCGCATCAAATTGATTGGTGACATTATTGAATATCAGATTGGTATGCACAATGTTGCGGCTTACAACATCGGCGCAGCACTCTCCTTTGTGCTCATGGCACTCATTGTGGTCAGTTTGATTATCACCAATAAATTTGGAGATGAGGACGGAGGTGTGCTTGTATGAAAACATTAAGTAGAGTATATACCTGCCTCATTATCCTGCTTCTCTATGCTCCTATTTTGGTCATGATTGCCCTTTCTTTTAACGGTACAGGCTCCATCTCCCAAATGGATAACATTAGCCTGAAATGGTATAAGGAACTGTTTAGCAATAGCAAAGTAGGCGAAGCGCTGAGAAATACCTTGATTTTGGCGGTGACATCTTCTCTTATTGCCACGGTGCTCGGTACCGCCGCTGCTGTTGGCATTAGTCGTATGCACAAGGCATGGCGTTCTCCCGTGCTCACGGTCACCAACATTCCTATGATGAATCCCGATATCGTTACCGCTGTATCCATGCTGATGTTTTTCGTGTTTGTCTCAAGCGTTTTGGGAACAGCATCTCGTAGCTTTTACACGGTACTTATTGCGCACGTGACCTTTAATTTGCCCTATGTTGTGCTCTCTGTTATGCCCAAAATTCGCCAAATGGACAAAAACCTCCCCGAAGCAGCACGAGATTTGGGATGTACGCCCCTGCAATCCTTCTTTTTGGTAGAGCTTCCCGCCATCCTCCCCGGCGTGCTTTCAGGCATGCTCATGGCGTTCACTTTGTCTCTTGACGATTTTATCATCACCCAATTTACCAAGGGCGAAGGTTTTTACACATTGCCTACCTATATTTACGCCATGACCAAAAAGAGAGTCACGCCTGACGTTTATGCGCTGTCGTCTCTCATCTTTGTTGTCATTTTGATTCTCATGCTGGCATCCAATATTATCCAAGCTCGCATGGAGGCAAAAAATGACCCCTTGGCGCAAAAAAAGAAAAGCCGTCAAAATCGCAAAAAAGTCATGCAAAAAGAGGAGGGGCGAGCATGATGAAAACAGTATATAAAGTGTTCTTTTTCACTCTTTTGCTACTCATCTCCCTGTGCCTTTTGACCGCCTGCGGCGACGATCAACCCAGCACGGATTACCCCAGACCTGACCTTGCAGGCACCACCCTTTATGTCTACAACTGGGGCGAGTATATTTCAGACGGTACCGACGACTCTCTTGACGTCATAAAGGTCTTTGAAGAAACCTATGGCATCACGGTAAAATACGACTATTTCGATACCAACGAAAACCTATATAGCCAAATTGACAGTGATGCGGCTTATGACGTGATTTTTCCCTCTGACTACATGATAGAAAGAATGATCCAAAATAATCTTCTGCAGCCTATCGACAAGTCAAAACTGTCTAATTACGAGTTGATCATGCAGCAGTATCGCAACATGAGTTACGATATGGGCGCCGAAGAAGACCAATACTCCATTCCGTACAGCGTGGGGATGATTGGTATTGTATATAACACCCAAAAAATCTCCGAAGAGGATGCCGCTCGTGAGTCGTGGGATCTTTTGTGGGACACAGACTACGGCACGGGCGAACTGATCAACTTCAACAACCCCCGCGATGCCTTTGGTGTGGCAATGCTTCATTTGGGGCTGAATATCAATTCCACGAATCCTGAGGATTGGGAAAAAGCCTATCGTCATTTGCGCGAGCAAAACTGCATCTATCTCATGGATGAAGTGTTTGATAAAATGGAGCGTGGCACCGCATCTGCCGCCGCTTACTACGCAGGCGACTGCATCACCATGATGGAAGCCAATGAAGATTTAGATTTTTACTATCCCAAAGAAGGCACAAATAAATTCGTTGATGCCATGTGCATTCCCAAAAACGCCAAAAATGTGGAAGCCGCACATCTGTTCATTGATTTTATGCTGTCTCCCGATATTGCCACAGCCAACGCCAACTATATTGGTTATGCTTCTCCCAATTCTGCTGTCCTTACCCATGAAGAATACTACTATTCAAAAGAAGCGGACCCCGACGCCTACGATATTCTCTATGGTACCTCCGAGGATTACTTCTCTGAATACTATGTCAACCTTGACGAAGAAACCTTGGCGCTCATGACCGATTATTGGACGAAACTTGGGCTTGCCGAGGAAGAGGAAGGACTGGCATACGGCACCGTCATTTTCTTGGGGCTGATTGGGATAGGATTGGTGATGTTTTTTGTTCACTATGGCAAAAAAATCTATGTCATCATCAAAAACAAGAAAATGCGCAAAGCTTAAAAACAAATGCACTTGTCTGGGGCAACGTCCTTGACAAATCGCAAAAAGAGTAAACATGAAAGATTTTCGTCTTTTGTGTTTGCTCTTTTTTTCTTCTATAAAAAATATTTGAAGGTTTGCCGATTTATATTGTGTTGGGAGAGGGAAAAAGGGGAGGGAGTTTGTCTCTTGGCAGGTTGCATAAAAAATAATGCAAACTTTGTTTTATTTGCGGATAGAACGAGCGAGACAACTGTGATAAAATAGGTCTTGTGAGGAGCCCTATATAGCATCATACATGATATAACGGGCGCACTCCATTCAAATCGACTTATTTTATGAACAGAGAAGGAGAGTAACATGAACAACAAAAAAATACTATTGTTAGTATGCCTTTTGGCACTCACTATGATGGTACTTGTCGCTTGTGGCGCGGAACCGGAAATTACTGATACGACCACCCTCCCCCCCACAAGCCAAACCAGTTCTTCCACCTCCTCGAGCAGTAGCAGTAGCAGCACCAGCTCGAGCCAATCCACTACATCGCTCCCGCCGTTCCCCGAGTTTGATGACGGCCAGTGCTATAACCACGCAAGAAACCGCAATCCCCTGACTTGTGATGGTACCACAGAATGTTCAGTCTGTGGCGAGCCCTTGGCGGCTATTGCGCACATGTATGCATATCCCGGTGTGTATACAGAAGGCGACTGTCAAACATTGGGCTATACCACCCACAAATGTATGCTTTGCGGCGAAACAATGCGCGTAGATGATGAAGACTTTGCTTCTCACCACTATGAAGGCGATGGATGTACTGTCTGCGGAGCCAGCGCACTTGTGACCGTGGAAAAGACTGAATTTGATGAAGTCCCCATGCCTGACCGCTACAACACAGGTGCCAACAACGTCACTGTTGAATATGTAGAACTGACAAAAGTGTATACGTCCGGCATCTACAATGGCGTTTCCATCACCTATAACAATGGTACATACTCCCTCAATCCCGCCAACTCCGAAAAAGAGGGCAATACCATTTACATTGATAACCTTGACTTTAGTTACGGCGATAAATTCTATGCCCCTCCGCATAATGGCTATGTGATCCATTTCCGTAACTGTATTCTCAACGAAATTCAAGGCTTCCGTAGTGGCGCTGAAAATTGCCAATACATTTTCGAAGACTGTAACCTCATCAAATTCGGCGGCTCTAATGCCACCTTGATTGATGTAAACTTTGGTGGCGCCGATGACCGAGATGGTATCGTTCCTTTCCAAAATGTGACAGCGATCAACTGCTATGTAGGCGATAAAGCGCCCATCAACTATCAAAGAGAACTCCATACCGACGCTATCCAAATTTATGGCTACGGTATGAAGAAGAGAGAAACAGAAGCTGTTAACTTGCATTTCTACAACTTCCGTGCAGAAATGCCCTCCATTCCTTACACCGGCTCACATTCTTACATGAACTCCTGCTTGATGGTATCCCTTGACTATAACAATGGCTACAACATCACATTTACGCACTGCTATGTCAATGGTACCGGTTGCCCTGTGATGATTTGGGATAACCCTCACCCCGACTATATTGAAGGCTACCCCAACCACACACCCAACTACATGAAGGACGTTGTCTATACCGACATTCGTTCCGGTTGCGGTTCGCAATTCACCACCTTGGTGATTGGTCTTGAAAGCGAAGAGTCTGCAGTGACTTTGGGCAATAAAACCTATGGCAAAGGCACGAGCGCAGGCAAAGTATATTCTTCCATGCCTGAAAACTTTGAAATTAAGACCGATACATTACTCGTGGGTTCTGTGTGGGAAAAAGACGGCAAAACACACGTATCCGTGACCAACGATACTTCCAAAATCAGAACCTTGGCTGTTGTCACTTCTGCCGGCACCGTTCACAGACTCACAGTAGATCGCTTCCCCCTGTACTTCGAGCTGGAACGCGACCTTGCCTTTACAGAACTGCCCATTGATAATGACTTTGCGATTGATGGCACGTATGATTGGATTGCCTGCTTTGATACCACCGAAGGTCAATTCCGTCAAATCCGCTTTGTCAGCAAAACAGAAGAGACCGTAGAGATTAACTCTTCCATCCTCTTCGACCATCGCGTAGAAAACGGCGAAGTGTATGAAATCGCTCACGGTATGCTCAGCGGCACTTCCTCCTCTGACAGAGAGGCTGCCGACAAGCAAGCCAAGATGAACGGCGTATTCTTCAACATTACCTCTGATGGCACAATGCTTATCTATGGCTACACCTCCGATGCAGAGATTAAATCTCTTCGCAACTACTCCATCGGTTCCTACAATAAAGCTGATTATATGGCTTATGCAGACCTCATTAAGCATGTTGTCATCAAACCCGGTATCACGAACATTCCTGCAGGTATGTTTAAGGGTATGACATCCATTGAAACGATTACTCTGCCTTCTACCGTTACCACCATTGGCGATGAAGCATTCGCCGGCTGTTATTCTCTTCGCAGCATCAACATTCCCTACGGCATGAAGAGAATTGGCGTCAAAGCCTTTGCTGAATGCTATGCTCTGGAAGAAGCCGTTATCCCCTCTACTGTGACCAATGTTGGCGCTCGTGCTTTTGAAAGATGCGCAAGCCTTGAAAAAGTCGTATTCGCACCAAAAATGAGCACACTTCCCGATTCCATCTTCAATAGATGCTATGCTCTGAAAGAAATCGTTTTGACAAGCAATCTCACTCAAATCCCCTCCGCTTCCTTCCAAAACTGCATTTCCTTGGAAAAACTCAGCTTTGTGGGCGATGAGATCGCATTGCGCAGCATCGCCTATACGTCTCGTCAAAATGCGCTGTTTGCTGAAATTCATCGCGGCGAAGTTACCTACTTGACCGATGATGATTTGGCTCTCCTTGAGGATAGAACACTCAAATCAAGAGAACCTCAACCTACCAATAGTGTGAACAAAACACAGGTAGCGAAGGTTTATGATGGCAAGCCTCTTACCACAAACTTCACCACCGACTCCGACGGCGAAGTGACCTACAAGTGGATGAAAGGTGCCATGATCTTGGATGGCGCGCCCTGTGATGCAGGACGTTACACTCTCGTTATCAAAGTGGCTGAAACTGAAAAGTTCCAAGCATACGAAGTGCATATGTCTCTTTATATCAATCCTGCTCCCGCATCCCTCACCATCACCACACCTTCTCTTGACAAACCCTTTGATGGCACACCTCCCGAAGCACCTCAATTTACCACCAACAGCTCCGGTAGTGTTACCGTGACTTGGTACGTGGGCGACATGGCGTGCAAAGAAGCGCCCATCGCTCCCGGTGAATATCGTGTAGTTGTTACCGTAGCAGCCAACAACAACTATGGTGCAACTTCTGCGCAAATGAAGGTCACCATCGGTTTGCCTGAAGGTATGTCCTACTGGGATGGCACTACTGCCACAGGTTTTGCAGGCGGTAATGGTACACAAGAAAGTCCTTACCAAATCGCAACAGCTGAGCAACTGAGCTATCTTGCAGCAATGGTCAACAGCACCCAAAAGAATGCTGAATTTGCAGACAAATACTATGTTCTTACCCAAGACATTTACCTCAACCAAGCCGCCTCCTCTTACAGCGGATGGACTGATGGTAAAGCAGCACCCGAAGGTGTCTACGAATGGATGTCTATTGGTTCTACCAAAGACACCAAGTTCAAAGGTCACTTTGACGGTCAAAATCACATCATCTATGGTTTGTACAGCAGAGCAACAGAGGCTGAAGGTGAAACCTATCACAATGGTCTCTTTGGCTATGTTGAAACGGCTGCCATCGAAAACTTAATCATTCGCTATGGTGCGCTTGTGGATACGCTGGCAAACAAACACAAATCAGGCTATCTCGCTGCATTCATGGACGGCGGTACGTATCGCAACGTCTATGTGCGCGACGTATACACCAATGGTACAACCACTGTCGGTGGTTTGTTTGGTGAGGCTCAAGCCAAAGCGGGCGATGCGCTCATTGAAAATTGCCATTTTAATGGTGAACTCATTGGTAATAACGCCGGCAACTTCGGCGGTATCATCGGTAGTATGAACGGTGGCGCAAGAGGCGTATACTTCACGATTCGTGGCTGTACCACCAGAGGTGAAATCTATGCTCGTAATGGCGCAGCTGGTATGATCGGCTCCGTGAGCACCAATATCAATCTGCTCATGGAAGATTGCTACAACTATGCAAATATTGAAGTATGGGGTAGCCGTGCATCTGGTATGCTCACAAATGCTTCCTCCACCATGGGCGGTTTGGAAGTTGTCATCCGCCAATGCGTCAACTATGGTGACATTACCGTTGCCGACGACCGTGCTGCTGGTATTTTGAGCAGCTTGGAACCCAATAATATCCCTGTTACCATCGAAAACTGCGCAAACTATGGCACAATCACGGCTAACCAATATGCCGGCGGTATCGTCGCATATCTGGCTGGCACGAGCACCGGCAGCATTACCATGGCAAACAACTTCTCACTCGGTTCTGTCAGCGCAACCACTTATGGCAACGAGCTGATTGGTTATCTCAACCCCGGTCATGCACCCCTTTCTATCCAAAATTGTGGCTTCATAGGTAACAACTTTGCTACCAACGAAGGCAACCTCGAGGGTACCGTTGAAGTCACTCCCGAAGACCTCAGAGACTATCTGGAAGCACTCAACGCATATGTTGCAGCTAATCTGGATGCCAAACCCACTCTCCGTCCTTGGATTTTGGCAGATCATGGCCTGCAATTCCAAGGTGAACTCCGTCTCGATACAAACAACCTTGATAAATATGTAGACGACAAGCCCGCTGAAACGCCTTCCTTCACTCGTCTCTATGGTGATGGTGAAATTGTCATCACATGGTGGAAAGGCAATGAACAACTCAGCGGTGCTCCCACCGAACCCGGCGACTACCGCGTAGTGATTACCATGGCAGATACCCTTGCTGTGAAGGGCACGTCCGTTGCTCTTGACTTTGCACTCTCTGCTGTTGGCACACCTACTCTCCGCATCAATGGCATTGATAAAGCATACGACGGTACTCCCGTGGCTCTCCCTGAAATCTCTACCACCAACGTAGACGCTACACCTACATTCACCTTCTATCGTGGTGAGATCGGTGCAGGCGAAAAACTGGATGGCGCACCCACAGATGCAGGCACTTACTACGTTGTTGTAAGCGTTCCCGCTTCCAATGGTTTCGATGCTGTCGAAAAATCCAAAGCATTTGTGATTTCCAAAGCACAAAGCGTCATTGAAGGTCTCTCCAATCCCACAAGAGAATACAATGGCGAAGCCATCGAACTTCCTGCTTATACCTACAATGGCACAGCAGAAGTGATGGTGCAGTTCTATCGCGGTACTTATAAACGCAGAGGCGAATTGCTCGAAGGTGCTCCCACAGAAGTGGGCAACTATGTTGTCATTTTCACTGCGCCCGAAGAAACAAACTACACCGGCGTTGAAGTTTACTACGATTTTAGAATTGATTTGATTACATCTTTCGTTTCCATTGAAGAATCCTTGACCAAAGTCGCCACAGGCGAAGCCATTTCTGCGCCTGCTTACACCACCACTCAATCCGGCGGTGAAGTGACCATTAGCTGGTATGATAACGAAGGTAATCTGCTTGAGACAGCACCTTCCGAAGCGGGCTTCTATGAAGTGGTGATTAGACTGGCACAAAATGGCAACTATTCAGCCGCAGAAGCCTCTCAAGCATTTGAACTGATTGCCACAGGTCAGACTTGGACGGGCGAAATCGGTGTGGCTTGTTAAAGGAAAATAATATGAAAAATAGAAAAATTAAAGTTACAGAATATGCACTTGCTGACGTAATAGAAGCATTAACAGCTGATCCAAAACATTTTACAGATAT
>JAGBWH010000042.1 GCA_017629925.1 Clostridia bacterium | reverse complement strand
ATGCATGGCTTGCTCCTCAGGATGGGAAGCCACGCGATGATTTGCACGAACAGGTGTAACGCTATATTTCCCTAGATGCACCTCTTCCCCCACCTTTGCCTGAATGGAGGTAAGGTTTGGATGCTCGGGCAATCTAGCGGTAAAGTGGCATAGCACGGTCACCTTCCCCTTTTCACAAAGGTTTAGCAGTGCCCCACTTCCATAATGGTCGTTGTGGGAGTGAGTATAAAGGACATAGGTTACCTCTTCCCCTACCCCGCCTTTTTCAAAATAGGACATGGGGGTAGCAGGAGCTAGATCTATGAGCAACTGCTCATCTAGAATGGCTGCACTAAAACGGCGCATAATACCGTCCCGTGGGCCTGCCAACTCTGTCCAGTCTGCGGCGCCTGTGCCAATATAATACAGTTTCATACCTGCACCTCACTTTCACACATCTATTGTAATGCAAAGCACTTCTTTTTGCAAGGGAAAATTTGTTAAGAAAAGAAAAACCGCCACAGAAGTGGCGGTCTAATATTCTCAAAAATCAATAGTACCTTGTACCGCGGCTAATCAAAGAGCTGGTTGCCATAAAGACTACACTCAAAAGGATTGCTAGCAACATCCAACTATGGACCCCATCTACCAGCCCTAGAGTCTGGTCAAATGCGGCAAGGGGCCATAACCCCTTTTCGCCAAACAGAAGCAGAGTGATGGCAAGAGAGGAGGCAACAGAGGTAACCGGGATAAAGAAACTCTTCATAGCGAAATAGAAAACAGTGAGAAGAGCGAGGAAACAAATAACCAAAAAGATGGCATGAGATGTAACCGATGCCAAAGCGGTGGTGCAAGAAAGTGCTAGGGTCATAGAGGTGGTCAGTTTGGGGGCAAGTACGGCTGCCACAACTCCACATGCCATAAGCAGGACTGCAAAAATCCAATTCATAACATGGGAAATATTCATAAGCCATTCGGGACCGCCAAAAATGTTACAGAGGGAAAATCCAAAAACAAATCCGACAAGGCCACCAAAACCAACAGCGAAAACGCGGAAGAAACGGTATCCCACAGTTGCCATAGCAAGTAACAATATGCAGGCAAGGAAACACAAAAAGTATTTCAAAAAGGAATGGGTAGCACAGGCTGCAATGATGGATGTGGCAAGACCTACAACCGTCTTATACAACTCGGTAAAAATACCGGTTGCATGACCCGTCTGCTCCCCCACATCAGGCAATTCACTGGATGCGGCAAAAACAGGCAATGATAGGCAAACCACAAGACACACACAGACAAGGCAGGCGAGCAAAAAACGCTTCATAAAAGGAAAAGCCTCCTAAATAAGGGCATGTATTGATTGATCCGTGCTCACATTTTAGCACAAACCACATAAAAATGCAATAGTTTTCCATTTTTAACCATCCTATTTCGCTCGACAATAGGGTGGGTTTTTCCTTAAAATTACTTAAAACCCCTGAAAAAATGCCCGTTTTTGAGACAATGGCGTGTTTTTCGCCACTTTTAAGACCGAAAAATCGTTCAAATCGCATGGTGTTAGTGGCGACATTTTTGGTGTAAATATTTCTTTACATCCTATATGTTATGTAAATAATTATTTGCATTTTTTGATATTGAATGAAAAATGAAAAAACCCCTTGATTTACACATTTTCCCTTGCTATAATATAAATTGCTAAGATACCGCTCGCACGCGCGTATGTGTGAGACTAAAGAGGAGGTTCAAATGAGAAGTGAGTTAAATCCTAGATTAAAACAGCTCTTAAAAATCGCTATCATAGCTATTGTTGTAGCGCTGGCGCTTTACTTCTTGCTGTCCCGCTTCGGCGTGATTAAAGATGGCATAAAAATATTCTTCGATATTT
>JAGBWH010000041.1 GCA_017629925.1 Clostridia bacterium | reverse complement strand
TCTTGGGCATAGTAGGTGCTCTTGTGTTGGTTGAGAATGTCTTTCTTTGCCAAACGAAGCGCTCTTGCGGGCAGTTCGGAGAAGGTGGTATCAGCTACGATGGTATCCCACAGCAATTCTGCCACAGCGAGACGGTAGTCAGCGACAAGGGTGTCTTGCAGACTTTCAAGCACGGCTTCATCAAATACTTCGGGGCATTTGGAGAGGATCCATTTTTCTTTGTCTTCCTTCTTATCAGCCAAAACATTGGTAGAAGCAATGGTGGCTTCGCTATCGAAGTCTTTGATTTTGGTTTCGATGGTGTCGTATGCAGTTTCGTAGGTGGTTGCTTTGGCCTTGTTGGCTTCAGTGATAGCAGCAGCGCGAGCAGCGTCGTAAGCATCTTTGAGAGCGGTATCGCTGGGGTTCACTTTGTAGGCTTCAAATGCATTGACGTAAGCATCAATGAGGATCTTTTCATCTGAAGAAGCATCTTTCTTGAGCGCGGTAATCGCAGATTCGTATGCGGCTACTGCGGCGTCGATGGCTTTCAGTTTGGCTGCGTCTTCGGTGTTAAATACGGTTTTCAGCGCACCGTAGGAAGTATCAAAGCTGGAGAAATCAACGTTGGCTACGGATACGGGAATGACATAGTAGGTAACCGTTTTGCCTGCCACGGAAATGTTATCACCCACGGTTTCTTGGGAATCAGCGGGATATTCTTTGCTGATTTCAAGGTAGGTTGCGCTTTCAATTTGAGGATTGTTTTCGGTACCGGTACGAACAACACGGTCAACAGTGTATTGATATTCTTGACCGAGGTTGAGGTAGTAGGTTTTGCTTGCGTCAAATTGAGCGTCTGCGGCTACAGGATTGTACTTATAAGCGCAGGTGAAGTAGGCTACGCCATCTTCAAATGCATCAATGTCGCCAGCGGATACGTAAACATCACCATTTTTGATGAAGTATTCGGTTTTGTCATTAAATTTAGCATCTGCTGCAACGGCAGTATATTCAGCATCATAGGTCACATAGGATTTGCCTTCAGCAAACTCGGTGAGACCTTTTTGCTCGATGTATTGCACTTTGAGTTCGGATGCGTTTACTCTGCCACCAAAGATGTATTGAATAAGGGCAACATCAATGCCGCCTGCTTGATTTTTGGTTTGGTTGTAGACATCAAAGTCAACCGCACCAGCACCTTTGCCGGTGATACGAGCCACATAAGTGATAATGCTTTGAGCATTTTCTTGGGACTTGGTGGTAATGGTGACATAGAGAGTATCTGTTTCGGGGTTCACTTCCCACAGACCTTTGATGTCTTTACCTTCACTATCTTGACCTGTCACAACATCTTTGAGAGGAGAGTTGGGACCGATATCGAGAGAGTTACGGGTAGCCCAGTTCACCATAATGGCGGTGTATTGCTTTGCATTTTCGCCTTCACCAAAGGTTTTGGTTTGGGTAGGCATGCCGATAGGTTGCTCAAGGAGTGCATCATAGAAGCCTACGCCATATTCAGCATCAACGGCGTCTTTACCTTGAGAAAGCTCAATTTTTACATTTTCTTTCTTGGAGCCGTCTGCCATCAGAAGATTTACATAAATCGTATCATCTGCGTGCAGGTAACCAGACACAACAAAGTTGTAGTGATAATCTGCAGTATCTTTTTCAAGCAATTCTGCAAAGAGTTCGGCGAGTTTGTTATCAGAATTCATTTGCACCTTGGTAGGAGAAAGAGGATTCATCAAAGCGCCGGGAGTAAAGATCTCACCGTCTACTACGCCCCAGTACAGCAAATTCACGAGACCATATTTGGCAATGATATCGTCTTTGGGATTTTTGTTGCCAATCACTTCCAGCCATTGTTTAGCTGTGTAATGCATCAAATTCTCATCATTCACTTGCTCAAACACAACGCCGGAAATATCAATATCCGCATAGTGCATACCGGAAAGATATTTGCCCAAGTTTTTCTTTTCATAATTGTACACATTGCCGTTATTGCCGAAAATGGCAAAAAACACAGCAGCACCAACCAGGAGCAATGCAATGGCACTGTACAAGTACGACTTCTTAATTTTCATAAAAATGACCTCTTCTATTATAAAATATTTTTCGAATCCATAAGAGATGGGACACGAAATAACCTATGAAAATAAATGAATTCATAGGACGCTGTTCCTATTATATCACAACTTATCAAAAAAGCAATGATTTTTTTTGTTTTTTTATTAGAATTATTCATTATTTTTTTGATATTTTAATGAAAAAATAGCAAATCAATAAAAATCGTCCGCATGGAATGTGTCGCCTGAGGAAAGTTTGTCGCAAAACGTGACAATTTTCTTCACTTCCGAGGCATTCACATAAAAGACTTGGCTTTGACTTTCCACGCTTCCGTCTGTTCGGTACGTGGTAAAGGAAACGAGCATCCTTTCTGCGGAATAGGCATAAAAATCATACCCAAAACTTCTGCCGTCAACCAGTTTAACTTTCATACTCGTCACGCAGGCTTGCGGGTTTGCCATCAATGCGGTAATTTCCTGTGGTGACAGATCGTCCGCCACCTCACCGATATAGCGTGTGGATAACACCACCGTCATCATACGGCGGAAGAAATACACACCCATCAAATCTTCCCTGCTGGAGCCGGTATGACCTTGGTCATAGTAAATTTTGTCCAGATCCACTCCGCCTTGAAGGTGAGTGACACGGTACATATCCCCGATGGGATCTACCGCAACGCCGGGTTTTGCTGTGACAAAGTCTTTTGAATAATTGCTTGAGGCGATGGTGGTTTTGCCACTCACATACATCACGTATAGTCGCTCAATGGTGCTGACCTCGCCTTGACTTTGGTATTTGTAGGCATGGTCGGTCGAAAGCCAAAAACTATGATGGCTTTGACGGTCGGTATAGCGAGAAATCACCTCGATTTCACGAATGTCTCGCAGATACATGAGCAGTAGGTTGCTTCTCGCCCATTTGTCAAGGAAATTCCAATCAAGGAACTCCAGCGGCTCTGAGGGCACTTGCACGACCACATCGTAAAGAGGGCTTGCCACATAGCGATAGCCGTCCTGCTCCTCGCTGACGTAGAAGGTGTAGTCAATGCGATGATCGCAGGTGATGTTGGTGAGATTGCCTCCGCCTAAATCATCCGCTTTGGTGTTGTAGGTCATAGAAATAGACATGCGACGGGCAAAGAGTCCGTATTTGAGCATCACCTCAGGGGTAATGCCGACCGCCACCGTATGCGTGCCTTTCCATTCTGCAAACACTTCCAGCACCGCTTGGGCGGTGGCGGAATCAATGGTGTAATCAACAAGAGAGGAAGGCCCTGTGGTTTGGTAAATGCTATCAATGAGAAACGGATCACGCTTGCCATCACCATAGTAATAGTAGGAAAATGACAGGTTTGTTTGGTAGCTTACTGCACAGGAAATGGTAAGGTCTTCGAGGAAGGCATCTTTTGAAAATAGTGCATCTTTTTCAAAAGAAAGGGGGGTGTTTAGGTCAATCAAGGCCTTTTTGCCTATCAGAACACTCGAAACTGTGGCATAAATTTTGCTCTCGTGCTTTGTGTCAAGGACAAGATCCATGGTGCTTTCCGTGGTGGTATTGCCCAATCGATAGGTGAAACTCACAAGGTCTCCTTCTTTTGCCTCGTCGAAGGCAAACCCACCGTCCCGCATGATCATATTGATGCGAACGAGCGTGTAGGAGACATCAGGTGTGTCATAGAGCATACTGCAGGTGATATTCACTTCGCCCACTCCGCACCCCAGCAAATCGGCTTTGAGCGTTTGGGGTAGTGCGGAATTTGTCATATAGAGCAATGCGGTGTGAGAGACGCCGTCACTTGCGGTATACCGCACTCTCAGCAGGCTTTCTTCTTCCACTGCGACCGCATCCCATGTGGTGTATCCACTCTGCGGGCCGGAAATACCTAAAATTTCGGTGATGGTGTAATCCACCACACCACCGTCAGGCAACAGGCAAAATAGCGCCTCGTTTGTGGGCAGCCACACACCGCTTTGCCCCACTTGCTTTTGCGCTAAAATCAGTTGGAACAAATTGGCTTTATTGCCTTGCAAGACGTGTGAGAGCATTTTGCCGTCTTTGTCGCTCAAATACACAGTATCGCCCACCACCAACGGCGTGCCCGCCTTGTCTTTCAGCGAGCCTGTTTCCATGCCAAAATGAGGAACAAGGAATGGATCATACAAAGTGGTGGGGGGGATCATCAAGTTAGGCTCTACATAGTAGGTCATATTCTTGTCGACGATGTTTGACAAATCAATTTGCGCCACATCGGTGTGCACAGAGCCTACCACATAGACGATATCGCGCCCCTCAAGGCGCACATAATAGCCATCTCCCGAAGGCAGGCTACGGCCTACATAGAGACGGCGAGCGCCCACCGTATCAGGGGCAGGTGTCAAGGTCAGCGGATCTCCCACAAAGGCGATCGCATTTGTGAAGTCATACCCTGTTTCGGTGACGATAAGGGTATCTTTATCATAGAGATAATAGAGTTTATCTTCGGGATTATAGCAGTATAGTTCTTCCCCTTCGGTATAGAGGATTTCTCCATGCACGCCAAAGAGGTATGTGGTCACTTCCACCCAAGGCGCTTCGTCTGCCTCTGCAAGTCCATAACGGTGCAGGGCTTTTTCTAAGTCCTCGTAGGTGGTGCCTTGGGGCTTGACATAAGCGCGTTCATTAAATACCACGCCACCTACCGCTGTCAGCAATGCCGGCACTTTGCCACGCCCATCGTAGAGGGTGGTTTTGTCGAACCCATACACAATATCGGTGATTTCAGGACTATACGGCAGAAAAGAGTGGGGATCGCAATTTTCATCGAGACTGCCCAGCGCAAGATAGTCTTTGCTACCTTCCAGCATATGGAAGAACATATAGTTTTCATTGTTTTTTGGATGAACGGTAATGCTAAAGATTTGGTCGTAGGAGACTTGCGGATAGATGACACCCATATCCACCCTCTCCTTGCCACCAAAGACATAATAGGCTTCCCCATCCATGAGTTCAATCGGTTTCTTTGGCTCCTCTTTTTCGTTTAACTTTTTCAGCATAGGAGAAAAAACGGCAAAATAGAGCACCGCCAAAACGACCGCTAAACAGAGCGCAATCAGAGCAAGTTTCTTTTGTTTTGTCAATGTTTTTCTCCTTTCAGCGTCTGCGACGCAAATAAACGACCGCCCCGACACTTGCGACCAAGAGCACAGGCAACACAAGTGTAAAGACAAGGATGATCGTCCTTGAACGATTGGTAAAAGGCTCGTAGATTTTCACAATCATGCCGTTTTCATAGACGACATTTTTTTGGTCTGTCATCTCACTATACACGAGGGGTTTACCGCCCATGTGCAGAGAGTTGAGAGATGTACCGCCCAAGTCCATTGAGGCATATTCATCTGTGCGGGAAATATAGCGCACCAGCGCAAACATCGCATCGTGGTTGCCGTATGCGGTGGAGGTGAGCCACTCGTCGGTCACCATCGCCGGACAAGCCGAAGCGAACACATAGCTAAAATACGAGTCGGTGGTGACGCTGTCTGTTTTAATACGGACAGACAAGCCCGCCAGTTCATGGGCACGGGGCTTTTCTGCGGTCAGGTTGCCCTGTGCGTTATAACTGTATGCGGTGGGGGCGGAATACAGGAACGGGCTGTAATAGGCGGTCACGTTGCTGGTGGAAGAGGTCGCACCTTCGTGGGTTTTCCACGTGGTTTTTACACTACCGCTTCCGTCCATGACAAAACGAGGAGGATTGGGCATATCGGCAATATCTGCATAGACGCCATAACTCATTTCATCTTCTGAGCGGTTATATTCCGCCCAAAGCAATGTGTCTTTGCCGGTTTGGTTTGTGGTATCTTTGATTTGCTCATGCGTGAACGCAATGCCCCAGTGAGAGACAAACTGCTCCAGTTGAGGCAGATGACGCCCGGGCTCTAAAAAGAGCATAAATGCCCCATTTTTTTCTGCAAGATAGCGGTGAATGGCATCTGTTGTGCCATTATCCTCTAATGCATAAATATCGGACTCGACATAATCTTCTTTAGGATTGTTCATGACCAAAAGCACACAATCATCGGGCACTTTTTTGAGGTCATCCCCCGAAAGATAGCCCACTTTCAGCCCCTGCTCCAGCATCAAATCGTAAAATCCGCGCAGGGAGGGGGTGCTCAAGGGGAGCAGATGAGCATAGGCTTCGTCTTTTTCGTCCACGTAAATCTCTTCTCCGTGACCATACACAAAATAGACGTAGGGTTGGGTGATGGCGGTCACAGACAGCATCGCTGTGGCAAGCACATATTCCCCGTTATACGACCAAAAACGGTCTGTTTGATCCTCGGATGATTTCGTCCAGAATTTATCTGCCGCATACACACGATAGCGTCCGCCTGAGGAAATGATCACATCATCAGGCTCAATGACAGAGGCAGAGGTGGTGCGGTATTGGTAGACGGCGGTGGGATCCAGCCTGACGTTGACCGTCTCATAGCGGATATGGTCAAAGCGCTGGGCGAGTTGCTGCACCATGATATAGACGTAGCGCGTGGCGTAGTTGTTGAGCAGGTGGTCGGGATCGTCGCAAAAGGTGATGAGCACCTCTCCTTTCAGCGCACCGCATAGTGTTTCCATGCTCTCGGTCAGCGTATATAGCCCCTCAGGGGTAGCATCGGGATAAATACCACGCCCTGACACATAAAACGCCAAAAGCAGTTGCAACAAAAGGGTAAGGACGATGACAAGGGAGATGATGGTGATCCCGCCTTTTTTGGTTTCCCAAAACTGTTTGAGTTTGCGCTTCACTGTGCCTCTCCCCCTTTCTTTAGACGGAACTGCCTTTTGCCCCCGCTGTTTTTACGGCGCAAAAGCACCACCACACC
>JAGBWH010000040.1 GCA_017629925.1 Clostridia bacterium | reverse complement strand
GTGCATTGATAGGCGGTACCGTCCTCGTCGCAAAGTGTCACGGTATCGCCCACCGCCATGCGCTGAGCACGGGCAATATGAAAGGCGTCCTCGCCTTCAATGGTAATCACGCCGTCTACAATTTGACGACGAGCAATAAAAAATCTTGGCATATCATTCGTCCTTTTGGTAGGTGGCAACAATAGCTGTCCAATCGTTTTCCACCTCTACATAATCCACGGCAAACCCAAAACCGGGCAAAACAGAAAGCAGTTCCTCGGCTCGCTCGGAGATAATACCGGATAATATAATTTTAGCATGGGGGGCAAGCAACGCGGGCAGGTCAGGGAGCATACGAAGCAGATTATCTGCCACAATGTTTGCCACCACGAAGGTATACGGCTCGCTTCTGTCCACGTCCTGCAAAAGGTCGGACGGCCCACAAATAATAGAGTCTAATTGGGCTGTGGCAATGTTTTCTCGGGTAACCGCCACCGCCACGGGGTCAATATCGTATGCGGCGCAGAATGTTGCACCAAGACGCGCGGCGCAAATCGACAAAATACCGCTACCGCATCCCACATCCAGCAGTCGTTCCCCGCCTTTGATTTCTCTTTCAAGGCAAGTCAGCACAAGGTGGGTGGTTTCATGGGTGCCTGTTCCAAACGCCATGCCCGGATCCATCAGCACCACCACTTCCCCGTCACTTGGGGTATATTCTTCCCACACAGGTACAATCGAAAGTCTCCCCACGTGGATGGGATGATAGTATTTTTTCCAGCCGTCTGCCCAATCCTCTTCCGCCAAGTTTTCCGCCTCGATGGTAAAAGGAATGTCAAGGGCAGAAAGTCTTTCTACCAAAAAACCTCTGTATTCAGGCAATGGCTTTTCCTGTGGCACAAAAATGGAAACAGAGACTTTGGTGGTGTCCGCTTCCAAAATGCTTTCGTCCACGAGTTCTCCATACATACCCGAAAAAGAAAAGTCGCTATAATCTTCAATCATGAGTCCGTTGTCAAGCAAACACATCACAGCACACACCTCTTCTTGTCGTTCGGTGGGGGCGGTGACGGTGAGTTTTGTCCATGTTCTGTCTGCCATAGTGTCCTCCTACTTCATTTCTTCCCATGGTATTATACATGAAATGCAGGCAAAATGCAAGTGTTTGTGTGTTTTCATGCTAAAAAAGAACGCTCCGCCTCTTTTTTTCCATCATTGACATTTCAGCACCTGGCTGTTATAATAAACATACATACATCATCTATCTTACGAGGTGTGACTATGAACTACATATCCTTATCTATTTACATTTTAGCCGCCTACTACATTCTCACCCGTGCGCTACGCGGAAGAAAAAAAGGGGCGGTCATCGCCACCATTCGTCTCGTCATTTTTGTGGGCGTGTCTGGTTTTTTGGCATATATGTTTCACCACATTGCCACCTTTGACGTTTTGCCCGTCGTCGAACGTTTTGCAAGTGACGAGCTTGCCGACAAGATCAATCTTGCCGTGGAGGAGTTGTCGGGGCTGGAAGGCATGGTGATAGGGCTTCCCCTCTCCTTGCTCGCGCCTGCCTGCTTTTTGCCTTTGGTGGGCATACTCTCCATTCCTTTTCATATTCTATTTGGCATCCTTCATCTCATGTATAAGTTTGTCACCGCCCCCTTGGGAAAAAGAAAGCCCTCTTTTTTCTCTCGCTTGATTGGTACGGTCGTGGGGGGACTGCACGGGGTTGCCGTTGTCTTTATGCTGGTGTTGCCTATGGTTGTGTATGGCCCTATGTCAGCCTCCATTTTCGATGCCGCCGACGCCTATGTCGCAGAGGACAACCAAAACTTCCAAGACCTTCGCACTGAGCTGGATGACCTGTTGCGTGCCGCAGAAGAGAACCCTGTCGTGCAAATCGCCATGTCGTGTGGGGCACAGGATTTGGCGCAATACATCACTTCCTTTACATTCACTCACCCGAGCGGAAAAGACTATACCATCAACATTCCGGGCGAAATTGATCATTACGCCAACGTAGCCAAAGAAATCGCCCTGCTACGCGGGACTCCGGTGGAAAACTACGGCGAGGCAGAACTCGCCGCCCTTGAACGCATCGCCACAGAACTTGAAAAATCAGAGGGCTTGGCGGTGGTTTTGTCGGGTGTGCTGTCCCGCGCCTGTACGGATTGGTCTTGTGGTGACACCTTTATGAATGAGGAAAAGCCCACCTCCGACGATGTTCGCGCACAAAAACTGATAGATGCCTCAATTGAAGCCTTCAAAGACTCCACCCCCGAAAGTGTTGACGATGATATTCGCTCGCTTGTGGATGCCTTTTCGGTGCTCGTCAAATACGATGCCCTCTCCGCACTTTTGGGCGGCAACTACGACAGCCTCAATGGGCTTCTCTCCGACCAGGCATTTTTCACGGAACTCATGGATGCTTTACAGTCCAGCCAAGCACTCCAAACCATACTCGATGAAGTGGTGAAGGTGTCTCTGCAAAGCATCATGGAAAGCGAGGCTCTCGAAAGCGAAGCATTTGACCAAGCCGTCGATGAATTGACCACCACACTCGCAGACCAGCTCAACCAACTCTCCGACCTGCCCGAGGAGGAGCGCGATGAAGCACTCAAGGGTGCGGTCTATGAAGTGCTCGAAGAAAACGGCGTTGACGCAGGCGAAAATAACGTCATCATTGACCACTTGATAGATGACGTGACCAAAACCTTCGCAGATGAAATTGATGCCGGCACCATCACCCCCGAAGATATTGCAGAATACTTATCTTTTGTAAAAGCCGGCGCAGAGTAAAAAACACCCCTGCCACCGCAAAAGCTCTCGAAGGCAGACCATTTATCTCACTTTGCATTACTATACACTATACATTAAAAAAGAGGCTGTCTCGCACGCGCGAGACAGCCTTTGTTTTTATATGAGATAAAATTAAGCGAGCAGTTCTTTGACTTTTGCCAACGCTTCGTCAGCCTTTGAGACATCTTGACCGCCACTCATGGCGCTGTCAGGTCTGCCGCCGCCCTTACCACCGGTAATCGCGGAAATGACTTTGAGAATGTTGCCTGCGTGTGCGCCTGCTTTGACCGCTTCTGCACCACAGCAAGCCACGAAATTCAACTTGTTATTTTCGCCCAGCACAGCAAATACCACCACCATATCGGGGGATTTTGCCTTGATGGTATCGCAAAGTCTTCTGGCTTCATCGACAGTACCGAAGATTTTGCCGGTCACCAAGCGAACGGCACCCACTTGCTCTGCCCCTTCCACCAAAGACGCCACTTCCGCCTCTGCCAAACGAGCGTTTGCGCTGTCAAGCTGGCGTTTCAGTTCTTTGGTTTCGTTTTTCAGGGAAGCAATGCGAGCAGGAATGTCGGAGGTGGATTGCGCTTTCAGTTCTCTTGCGGTGTCGGTGAGCAGGGTTTCTTGTTCCGTCATGCGAGCGAGGACGCCAAAGTCTGTGGTACCTTCGATACGGCGCACACCTGCCGCCACGGAGCCTTCGGACAAAATGGTAAATAGACCAATAGAGCCTGTGTTGGACACATGAGTACCACCGCAAAGTTCGGTGGAGAAGTCTCCCATTTTCACCATGCGAACAGAGG
>JAGBWH010000004.1 GCA_017629925.1 Clostridia bacterium | reverse complement strand
TTCAAAAATGCCCGCAGCCAAACCCACCGTAATGAGGGCGATAATACCCTTGCCGAAGATGCCAAAACCTTTGATCATGGCATTTTCCCACCGCCACAATCCTACCGCCATTTGCACGACGGCGATTGATTTCATCTGCCACCTCTTGAGAAATAGAAAAATGCTCTGTGTGCATGATATGCTCGGAGATTTTTTCCACCTTCACAGGACGGAATGTGCCAAGTCCAACATGAAGGGTGACTTCTCCATATCCCACGCCTTTTTCTTTGAGACGGGCGAGCAGATCCTCTGTGAAATGAAGTCCTGCGGTGGGGGCGGCGGCAGAGCCTTCCTCTTTGGCATAAACGGTTTGGTAGCGGTTTTTATCGGCTAATTTTTCACGAATATAGGGGGGAAGTGGCATATTGCCCACTTCGCAGAGTACCTCGTAAATATTCTGAAATCGAGCGGTGTCATAATCAAAAGAAACAAGGCGGTTGCCGTCGTCGAGCACCTGTTCCACCGTGGCGAATAGCAGGTCTCCGAAGGCAAACTTATCCCCTCTTTTCGCACGTTTTCCGGGGCGAACAAGCGTTTCCCACCAGCCATTTTCATGGGCGCGGAGGAGCAAAAGCTCCATGGGGGCGCCGTTTTTGAGACACAGCCCCAGCAAACGAGCGGGAATGACCTTGGAGGCATTCACCACAAGCATATCTTTGGGGGTGAGTTCATTGATAATATCGTAAAAATGGGCGTGCGAAATGCTTTGCTCTGCGCGGTTCAGCACCATAAGCCGTGAGGTATCACGCTGAGCAAGAGGTGTTTGCGCAATGAGCTCCTCAGGCAAATCAAAATAAAAATCTGCCGTGGAGAGGTTGGTGTCTTGGTAGTTGTTGCGAATGACGGTTGAATGATCAATAGACATGGGACAATTTATCTCTTTTCACATAGAATGTTTATAGTTATCCAAATATATTATAGCAAAGGTTTTTTCTTGATGCAAGTGGCTTCAAAATTTTTTTACATTTCTAAAAGAAAAAACGGAAAGGAGCAAAATGTCACATAAAACAGCGCCGTTTTATGGCGTATGCACCGCCCTCGTTACCCCCATGACAAAAGATGGGGTGGACTACGGGACTCTGAAAGAACTGATTGACTGGCAAATTGAGCAAAATGTGGACGCCCTGCTCATTTGTGGCACAACGGGTGAGGCGTCAACTCTGTCAAGCAAAGAACGGCAAGAGGTCGTCGCACGGGGGATTGAGATGGTAGACGGAAGAGTGCCCGTCATCGTGGGATGCGGTACAAACGCCACCACCACCACCATGGCGTGGTGCCATCACGCCACCGCTTGTGGGGCAGATGGGGTGCTCGTCATCACTCCCTACTATAACAAGGGCACGCAAAATGGCATCGTCAAGCATTTTCTCACCGTCGCAGACACACTCACCCTGCCGATGATACTCTACCATGTACCAAGTCGCACAGGCGTCACACTCAACGCAAAACAAATCGACGAGATGGCAAACCATCCTCGTATCGTTGCCATCAAAGAAGCCGACACAAGCATCGACAGACTTGCGGACGAAATGGCGGTTGCAGGGGATAGGCTACATTTCTATGCCGGCAACGACTCCCTCGCCATTCCCACCCTTTCTATGGGGGGTATTGGCTTAATTTCGGTGATTTCGAACATATTGCCACAAGAGATGGGAGACATTCTTCGGCTGTATCAACAGGGAAAAACAACAGAAAGTCTTACACTTGCACGCAAGCTGTTGCCGCTTGTGCGGTTGCTGTTTTTAGACACCAATCCCGCTCCTATCAAATATGCATTACACCAATGCGGATTTGGTACAGGATACCTGCGCTTACCGCTGGCAGAGATAGACGAGGGGCTAAAAAAGAAAATCTGCGAAGAATTGGCGTTGCTCTAAAAAAATGTTTTGACATTGGATAAAAAATGTGATATACTTGCTTAGTAGAAATCAACACAAGTCAAGCGAGGATATCGTCATGAGAATGCGAATGAAAAAACATTTCACCGAAAGGCTTGAGGCTTGCGCTCATCTGCTTTGCGAGAAGCCCGATGAACCCATTACCACCTCTGAATATCATTTCGGCTGGGAAGGGGACATTTATCTTGAAATTGGTTGCGGTAAAGGCGGCTTTGCCGTGCAATTCGCTGCCGCTAATCCTGCCGTGTGCTTTTATGCAATGGAGCGCGTTGCCAATGTCATGGTCAATGCCGTAGAAAGAGCCGAAAGGGAAAAGGACACTCGCCCGGATAACCTTCGCTTTATCATAGGCTCAGCAGAAAATCTGGAAGAATGGTTTGCCCCTGCCACACTCGACGCCATTTTTCTCAATTTTTCCGGTCCTTGGCCCAAAAAGAGAAATGCCAAACGCCGCCTCACGCATCGTGCATTTCTTGCCCGCTATTTCCGCTTGCTCAAAGAAGACGGTATGCTCTATTTCAAAACAGATAATGACAACCTCTTTGATTTCACTTTAGAGGAGTTGTCTGCAATGGGATGCACTCCCAGCTATGTTACTCGTGACCTACACAATTCTCCGTTCCGTGTGGGCAATATCATGACAGAATACGAAACCAATTTTGTTAGTCAAGGCAAAAACATTAATGCCTTGGCGGTAAGTCCCCTGAAAAGAGTGTATCGCACGCATGACGGAGATCCTTCGCTGAATCCTGCGGAGCAAGGCTGAACGGCTAAAAAAAACACAATAGATCATCAAGAGTGTTTACAAATGGTAGGCACTCTTGTTTTTTTATGTATCAAAAAGCAGGTATAGCACATGTCTCTTGACGCAAACTAAAGAAAAAAGCAAAGAGAGCAGAGAAGCGCATGAAAATGATTCGGCATATACAGCACTTTCATCCCGTGCTGGAAAAGCGATATCAAGAGGAAACCAAAATTTATCTATGGGGAGATGCCGATGGCGACACGTTGGTTTCGTCAGGGCAAGGGGTGTATACCGTTGATTTGAAAAAAACCACGCTGTGGGCGGTGTTAGGCGGGCTGGTATTGTGGTGCGTGGTGCGAAAATGATAAAAATTGTGAGATAATATTTTGCATTTTTCACTTTGATGTGGTATAATGAAAGGGAACACACACCACATTCATTTTGGAAAGGAAGCAAAATATGAAACAGACTCGCATATTGACCGCCATTCTTTTGGTCGTATCCATGTTGCTTTTGGCAAGTTGTGGTACTACCGCAGGCACAGGCGTGCTGAAAGCCCCCTCGATTTCTCTTTCGGGCCACACCATATCATGGGACGAGGTCGAGGGTGCTGATACATATGAAATTTTCGTCAATGACAGATTATTTTGCCAGACAAGCGAAACCACCTACACCTTCATGCCCGACGAAAATACACCCCGCACGGTGTATGTAAAAGCCGTAGGGGAGAGCAAAAGCAAAGCCAGCAACTCCGTGCTCATTCTTCCGCAGAGCGTGCAAAAAGGTACGCTGATCAATGCAATCATGCTCAACGACAACCACGGGGTATTCAATGACGCACAAAACGGCATCGACAAGATTGCCACAGGTATTCATGCCTTGGAAAAACAAGGTCATGTGCTGAAAATTGCCAACGGGGATATCTTCCAAGGTACCTACGTTAGCAGTTCTCTCAGAGGTCTGCCTATGCTGGATGCACTCAATGCCATGGAATTTGATGCATTCGTGATTGGCAACCATGAGTTTGACTGGGGTTTTGACAAAATCAAGGCGTATAAAGACGGGGATCTCTCTAATGGCGAGGCGAATTTCCCCTTCCTCGGTGCCAACATTTATGATAAAGCCACAGGCAAGATGGTGGATTGGCTGGAGCCGTATACCATCGTGGAATTTGGCGATATCAGAATTGGCATCATCGGCATCATTGGCGATGAAACAGAAAGCGACATCTTAGTCACTCACGTCAAAGACTACGACTTTGTTCCCGCAGAAAAATTGGTGGCTGACTATGCCACGGAATTGCGCACGGAACAGGCGTGCGACGTGGTCATCGTGTCTGTGCATGACGACAATGATGTTCTCAATGAAACCTTGGCAAGCTACACAGGCGATGCCCAAATTGACGCCATTTTTGCAGGCCACTCTCATATTTCCACCGACCAAGAACTCATCAGCGCAGACGGCAGAAAAATTTGCGTTTTGCAAAACGGTGGCAATGGTCAATCTTTTGCCAACCTCACAATGAATTTTAATGATGAAGGTGAATTGGTGCGCACAAACGGCACCATCCATCGCATAAGTGGATATGTAAGTGATGGCAGTCTCGCTGCTGTATTTGCCACCTACGATGCGCAAATCCAAAAAGGGAATGAGGTCATAGGCTATCTCACAGAGGATTACAGCAAAAGAGAATTAGGCATTGCCGCCGCACGCTCCATGGCTGAAAAATATGACACCGACCTGGCAGTGATCAATACAGGCGGTGTGAGAACGACATTGGATGAGGGCAATATCTCCTATGCAGACGTCTTTCAGGTGTTCCCTTTTGAAAATGAGGTCTATATTGTCACCATAAAGGGTAGCCTGCTGAAATCTTATATGAGCGATACCAGCAAGATTTACTATTGGGGCGAGAGCATGAGTGCCATAGAGGATGATGCGGAGTATACGCTTGCCATTATCGACTACGTCTATGTGGGAAGCACCTTTGATGCATACAGAGGTGAGAGTTACATAGACACAGACCAACTGCTTCGAGACATCTTTTTGGACTATCTTGTGAATTTAATGCAGTCACATTGACAGATCGCAGACACTATGCTATGTGATGGGAGAAATCAATGAAAAAGCATTTTAGAGTGGTAGTATGCCTTTTGAGTGTCTGCCTTTGCCTGCTGTTTGTTATGCGGGCGGAAGCGGCAGAGCAGGGGTGCTCGATTATCATTTCTTCGAGCGCCACCGAGCAAGAGACATACGCCGCAAACACCCTTCAAAAATATTTAGAAATGGTCACAGGCAAGCCTGTCCCTGTCTATTTTGACGGAATGTCGGGAGAGGGTTTTGAGTTTTCTGTTGGCAATACCAATAGGTATAGCGAAGATTTCAGCCAAAAAATAGATGGTAGTTGGAAAATGAAAAGTTATGACGGTGGACTTGCCATCGTCGGCACTCCAAACAAAGGCGTCATCTATGGGGTATATGGCTTTCTTGAACAATATTGCGGATTTCGCTATTATACCGCCGAGCATATCAAAATCAATGACAGTCTTGATTTTTCCGCCCTACAAAACGTTGACTACGCCTATAATGCCTTTTTTGAATATGCGGAAACAGACTGGCTATATAGTCGCGATGCGGAATACTCCCTCGCAAACGGGCTCAATGGTGGCGAGTACAGAACTTTGGAGGAGCGTCAGGGTGGTACCATTCCCTATATTCCCACGTTCGTACATACGCTGTCAAACTATTTTTGCAGTCGAGACGTCTATTTTGAAAGCAACCCCGAGTGCTTTGCCTTGTACGATGGCAAAAGGGTGTCTTCACAGCTTTGTTTAACTCACCCGAAAACGTATGAGATCGTATTGGCAGACGTTTTCCGCTACCTTGACCAATATCACAACCCACAGGCAAGCCTGCAAATTATCACACTCTCCCAAGAAGATAACGAGATGTATTGCCAATGCTCAAGCTGCGCCGCGTTTGACCAAAGAACAGGCTCCCCCGCGGGCACATTGCTGGATTTTGTGAACAGCATTGCAAGGGAAGTGAAACGTGCGGGATATCACAACGTCGCACTTGATACCTTGGCATACAAATATAGCAGAAAAGCACCGGTGGGCATTTTTCCGGAAGACAATGTCATCGTGCGCCTCTGCTCGATTGAATGTTGCTTTTCTCATCCGCTGAGCGATCATAGTTGCAAAGAAAATGCGAATTTCATGCAGGATTTAAGGGATTGGAGCCAAATTTGCCAACGCCTTTATGTATGGGATTACGCCACAAATTATTTCACCACCATCGGGCTTTTCCCCAATTTTGGGGTGCTCCAGAGCAATATGCAGACCTTTTATCTACATAATGTCAAAGGTGTGTAT
>JAGBWH010000039.1 GCA_017629925.1 Clostridia bacterium | reverse complement strand
GAATTGCAATCACAGATTTTATGAATTTCCTGAGGCATGAATTGTGCCTTGCGGCACATTGGTTGCCATTCAGTTCATTTATAAAAACAGAGCAAGAATAAAAGGACATGAAACCTTCTATTCTTGCTCTTTTTTTGCGGAGTTTCAAAAAGTTACTCGTTTTTTAGTTTTTGGAAGCGAGATAAGCGTCCAAGTTTTTTTTGGCGATACGTTTGATTTTCTCTGTGGGATAGGGAGATGCTTCTCCGCCCTTGCCCCAGAGAAAGTAGAAACCATCGGAGGTGACATAGAGGATTTCTTCATAGCCTGCGGGATCGCCCCAGTAGCTATATGTGTATGTCTTTACCACTTGTGCGGTTTCGGTGTTATACACCTTTTTGCCAATTTTCAAAGTCATTGCATTTGCTCCTTTTTATATGATGATATGTAGAACAATTAAACAGCGGAACCTCTGGAAGATTTGCGTTCCGCAGGATTGATTTCTCCGGCTTTTGTCAATGCCATACGAGTGAGGGTGGGGCCGAGCAATTCATATATCAGCACCCCGAACAGCACGATATTACGCACCATTGTGCCATCCTCGCCCAGCGCTTTTGCAACTTGGAGTGACATACCAAGCGCCACACCAGCCTGAGGAAGCATGGTGATGCCCAAATATTTTGTGACGGTAGGCTCGGTTTTCATACATACGCATCCAAGTTCTGTGCCCCATATTTTCCCCGCTGAACGCGTGAGAATATAGATAATGCCCACCGCCAAAATGATGACATCACCAAATACGAACAAGTCCAGCTCTGCTCCTGAAAACACGAAAAACAGCACCAAAAGGGGTGTGCTCCAGCGTTCACATCTCTCCATGAGTTCTTTTGAGAAATCACAAATGTTGCAAAATACCGTTCCCAGCATCATGCATACAAGAAGAGTCGAGGAGGCTATGGTGACACGGCCGATTTCAAATTTCAGCATAGAGAGTGCCACGGTGAGCAAAATAAAGGTGACAGAAATGGAAAGGCGTTTGGTGCGAGAGTGGAACAATTTCTCCGTCTCGGAGAATAGCCACCCCATCAGCGCCCCCAAAGCGAGAGAAAAGACAATTTCGACCAAAGGATTGACCAAAATCGCCACAATATCGGTAGAGCCTGTGGCAATGGTTTTGGCAATGCCAAATGATACAGCAAAAATGACCAAGCCAACGGCGTCGTCAAGCGCAACCACGGGCAACAGCATCTTTGTGACCGGCCCTTTGGCTTTATATTGACGAACGACCATGAGTGTGGCAGCAGGTGCGGTGGCGGATGCAATCGCACCGAGTGTGATGCAAACGGTTAAAGGCAATTTGTCCTGCCAAAACAGGAAATGACAGCCAATGAGCACGGCATCCACGAGCAATGTCGCTACTACGGCTTCCAGTATGGAGATGACAACGGCTTGTTTGCCAATTTTTTTGAGTTCGGAGACACGGAATTCGTTGCCAATTGAGAAGGCGATAAATCCGAGTGCAGCGTCACAGATAATGGAGAAAGAGGACACTTCATCAAAAGAAATAAAGCCCAACCCTTCCACGCCAAAAAGCCCAAGCGCACAGGGGCCAATCAAAATCCCTGCCACAAGATATGCGGTAACGGCAGGCAAATTGAAAATTTTGGCAACGCGGGACATAAGCAAGCCCGAAATCAACGCCACGGAAAGTTGCAAAAGAATGAGAATTTCGCCTGAAAGTGCGGTGGTCAGCATAAAAAGCCTCTTTTAAGTCAAAAATTTGTTATGTATTCCATGCGGTATAAATAAATGTTACATAGCAGACTTTATAGTAACAGTTTTTTAGACGAAAGTCAATAGTTTTTATGACATTATTACAAAAAAAGTGCCGTCTTTCTGTGCAATGTGCAGAAAGACGACAAAACGCATGAGGGGGCTATATTTTAGTCTTCAAAACGTGCTTTGACTTCAGCCAAACGAGCAGGAATATCAATATGTTGAGGACATTTGGTCTTACAAACACCGCATCCTACACAAGCAGATGCGAGGCTTTCCACCTTGCCTCTCAGATATTGCGCACGATAGACTTGGGTATGACCATGCATGGCTTCCTCGTTATCAATATGGAAGGCGCGAGGAATATCCACGCCACGAGGACAAGGCATACAGTAACGGCAAGCGGTACAGGGCACGCGCACTCTTGCACGGATCAGCTCTACCACGCGTGTGACACCTGCCATCTCTTCGTCGGTGAGGGGAGTAAAATGGCGGAAGGTTTTCAGGTTGTCACGCAGTTGTGTGAGGTTGGACATACCACTCAAAATGACTTTCACTTCCTCGTGCGTGCCAACCCATGATAGTGCCATATTTGCAAGATTTCTGCGGGGGTTTACCGCCAAAAACTCATTTTTGATTTCTTCCGGGAAGCGAACAAGTGCGCCACCGCGGATAGGTTCCATGACGATAACAGGAATACCGAGTTCACCTGCAAGCTTCAGACCTTTTTCTCCGGCTTGGTTTTCTGTATCCAGATAGTTATACTGAATTTGGCAGCAATCCCAAGGATAGTGACGAAGAATTCTTTCAAAAGCGGGAAAGTCATCATGGAAAGAAAAACCAAAATGACGAATTTTGCCTTGCGCTTTCCATTCTTCGCACAAGCTAATCAAGTCAAAGCCGAGCACTTTTTCATCAAAACTCTTGCCACCAATGGCATGGAGCAGATAGTAGTCGAGATAATCGGCATTGAGGCGCTCGAGTTGTTCGCTCAACACCTCTTGCGCGTGCTCTCTTGAAGTGAGCAAGCCAACAGGGAGTTTGGAGGTGAGATAATAGCTATCACGAGGGTATTTGGGCAATACTTTGCCTAAAAAGCGTTCGCTATCTCCATTGTGGTAAAAATAGGCGGTATCGTAATAATTGATACCCGCTTTCATCGCTTCGTCAATCATTTGGGCGGCTTTTTGCTCGTCAATCTTTCCGCCTTTTGTGGGGAATCGCATACAACCAAATCCCAAAAGTGAACATTCATTGCCTGCCATGTTTCTTTTTTCTATCATGATTCTTCCTCTCCGTTTTCTGTGTTTTCTATAAAGGGTAATATTTCCTCTATGTTTTGAGTCTCGGCAACTTGCCACTCAAAATGCTCTTCTGCGCCACCGCAGTAAACCAAATCACATAGTTCTTTGGTCATGAAGGCTTCAAAATACGCTTGTTCGCGCGGAATCCATTCACCCAGGTAGCGGTCATATACTGCGCCGTTTCCTACTCTCTCTAAAATTCTTGCGAGGCGCAAATCGTGGTCAGTTTCCACGAAAATCCGCAAATCATAGATGTCCGGGATCTCCGGATGGGTGGAATATGTGCCTTCGATGAGATAAATATTGGCATCTTTTTTGCACTCTACTGTTCTGGTAATGCGCTGTGTTTTGCAATCAAACACTTGATAGACAGGCACAAGACCTTTCCACAAAGGCATTGCCACTTGGTGGGTAAAACGCTCGTAGTTCATATGCCCACCAATTTGCGCCATTCGTTCGGGGGTGCGCTGAGACATATGTAAATAAAAGTCGTCCATATGAATGACCTCGCAACCGGGGAGCACTTCTGCAATTTTTTGTGCCAATGTGGACTTCCCTCCGCCTGCAATACCGTCAATGGCGACGACAATGCGCTTCAAATCCCGTTGAAGCAAGGCGATTTCATCACAAATATCTTGAAAATTCACATACATAGATTATTCCTCAAATAGACCGAGTGCATGAATGTGCTTGGTGAGTTGCTCTGCCAAATCAATTTGCCCTAAGTGAGTGGGATGGCCGTTTGCACCCACAAACGCAGGATTGTCGTAAATGGGGCGGGCATTGACGTATGACATATTTTCATCCGTCTTTTGACGCTCGTCAAATACCTGCACAAGCACTTGATGATAGGGCGCATTCATTGCTCCGTAAATCCACAAAATGTAGGCATCGGGGTAATTTGCGCGCAACAGGGTAAGCAGGTGGTCTACGCCTTCTTTGAAGTCCTCTTGGGGGACAGGCTTGCCATTGTCGTTTGTGCCACCGTTGACAACGACCAAACGAGGAGAGAAGCCCGACTCGTCCGGCACGGGCGTAGGCGTGCGGTTGGCTTGGCCGAAAAATTCGCAAAACAGTCTGCCATGTTCGCCACGACAGTTGAGCACAATGCCCTGCCCTGAAATGGCAATAATTTGGTAATCCGCATCAAAATGCTCTGCGGTGAGATAGGCGTAAGCGTGTGTGACATCCTCTTCCCATGTATGATAAATGTTGTGTGAAGAGGATGAGTCGGTGCCATAACCACAGGTAATGGAGTCACCAATAAATAGAATTTTGTTTTTCTTCTTTTCGGGGGGTGGCAAAAGGGCG
>JAGBWH010000038.1 GCA_017629925.1 Clostridia bacterium | reverse complement strand
TATGGCTGGCTTCTCTTGTGTGCGAGCAAGCGTTACAGCTGGTGTCGCAGGCATGATCAAAGGTGTGGCTTGCGCTACCTTCGGTGACAACTACGCCGCAAACAGAGCAAAGCACATCGGTGGTGCAATCGTCATCGTCCGCCATGGGGGTATGGCTGGCTTCTCTTGTGTGCGAGCAAGCGTTACAGCTGGTGTCGCAGGCATTGTCAAAGGTATGGCTTGGCTGGCCTGCCGTCAGCACGGTCTGACAGGTCGCGCACAGTACGGGGGTGGTGCAATCGCCGTCATCCGCCATAGGGCTATGACCAAGAGGGTTGCCTTGGGTTTCATGGCAACTCTTACAAGTTTTGGGAGAGACGCAGTTGGCGTCTACCCATTCGTGCACGTGCTCAGATTCTTTTCCGCAGCCGTTTAGCATTGCCAAACTGCACAAAAGCAAGAGAGCCACAAGCACAAGGGATAAAAGATGAGCGTTGTGTTTCATAATTACCTCCAAAAACGTAAAAATGCTTGTTTGTTTTACGAGATGATAGAACAATTTGTTCGCCCTTTCTGTCGAAACAAAAAGGTTGGTCAAAAAATAAATTCATCTACTGTTTTGAAAATCCGATGCATACTTTTTCTTCACATCTCGTTCACAATTTTATCACTTGTTTTTCATAAAGTCAAGTGTATAGATAGAATAAAATAAAGAAAATAGAGAATATAAATAAAAAGTGGCTATGAAAACCATAGCCACTAAAATGATAAGATGATAAAGCAAAATCCCATCAGCACCCCAAAAAAGAGGAAACTGACCGCCGTAAAGAGCCCCAAAAAAGACAAGGCTTTGCTTTTATAGTGAGTCGTATAGGTGCGGAATGTGATGAGGCTGGCAAGAGAGGCAATGAGCGTTCCTGTGCCACCAATATTAACGCCCCAGAGCAAGCTGCGGTAATCTTCGGTAAAAGCAGAGAGCAAAATCGCAGAGGGGACATTGCTAATGCATTGGCAAGAGAGTGCCGACACGAGCAAAGTGTTTTTTTGGAGCAAAGCCGAAAGCGCCTGGCGCACCGCCTCCACTCTTGCCAGGTTGCCAGCAAAAACAAAAAAGGCAACAAACGTCAGAAGCAGTCCATAATCCACCTTCAAAAGTGCAGACCTGTCAAGCAGCAGCATCCCCAGCACCACCAGCACAAGGCAAAGCAGAGGGCTGAGCAAACGAAACACCGTCAAAATGGAAACAGCGAAGAGCAAAAGAAAGGCGAACGTCTTGCGTTTGGGTAAATTTGAGGGGGGTTCTTCCTCTAAAACCAATTTTTCCTTGCTCACAAAAAGGCAACTGAGCGTAATCATGGTCACCGCAAGCAGAAACGGCGGAAGCATGATCATGGTAAATTCCCTTGTGGGAATGTGATATTTTTCGTATAGATAGAGATTTTGGGGATTGCCAAACGGGGTGAGCATACCGCCTAAATTGGCGGAAATATTTTGCATGACGAAGGTAAAAGGAATGTATTTTTCTTGCCCTGTGGCTTTCAGCACACCGTATCCCAAGGGCAAAAAGGTCAGCAATGCCATATCATTTGCGATGAGCATAGATCCGATGAAAGTGATATAAAGCAAAGCGAGCACCGCTGTGCGGGTATTGCCTGTGATCTGTACCACGCGTCTTGCCACGATGGTAAAAAAACGAATATTACGTAGCCCACAGATTACCGCCAAGGTCGCAAAAAGGCACACGAGCGTTTTCGTGTCAAAATAGTGTTTATACTCAGCGTCTATGGGGATGACAACCATAGTGGCAACCGCCAGCGTGACCGCAATGGACGGCATGGCGTTTTGCGCCAAAAAATGGAGCACCGCCATCACTACGCGTGGCAGGTGCGGGGGGTGAGCGTGGTGTTCTTTGAAAGAAGCAATCAGACGGCTCATTTTGTTGTTCCTTTTATATATAAAGTAGTTGTGAAAAATCTTTGCACAAGGTAAAGTTATATCACAACGCCCTCTTTGTGTCAATGGATAAATTTCACAAAAAAATGGCCTTTTCCTCTATCCCCATTGGCGAAGAGAGAAGAGCAAAAAATGATTGTTTACATTTTCACCTTGACTTTTGCCGTTTCTTCTGCTATACTGCATAAGGTTTGGCTCTCGCCACCGCATCATGCGCAAATCCCAAAGAAAGGAAGTTCTCATGTCCCCCTTTGAAATATTTGTGCAAGGAATTGGACTGCTCGCTTCCTTGCTCATCGTTCTCTCTTTCCAAGTCAAAAACACAAAAGCATTGCTGGCTTGGCAAATTGTCGCCAACCTTTGCATGACCGTCCACTATTTGTTGCTCGGAACAGACTCCATCACAGCGGCTTTGGTTAGCTTGGTATCAGTGGCGCGCGGAGTTTGGTTTTATTTAGAAAAAGAAAAACCTCGCATCTGGTCGATTGCGACCATTGAAAGCACTTATGTACTCATTTGCGCCCTGACCTTTAGTGGCGCAACCTCCCTCTTGTCCACCGCGGCGCAACTTGGAAGCACCTACATCTTTTGGCAAAAACGTAGCATTGTCGTCACCAAACTGTTTGCCCTGCTTTTCATCTCTCCCCTGTGGCTGTGCCATAACATTTTGGTCATATCTTGGGGCGGTATCGCCTGCGAATCACTCAATATACTACTTCTTCTCATCTTTTTTATCCGTCGTCACCTTGCCATGCATGGCAAACTCAAAAATGCAGGGCTCGACGGCTGATTTTGCCTTATCTGCCACAAAAACAAAAAAAGTCGCACCACCTATGAAAGGTAAAAAGTGCGACTTTTTGCTATATTTGTCCGTTTTTTCTTAAAAACATAGGGGGTTTTTAGGTTTTGATTTGATTTTCGTCTTGTTCTTTTTGTTTTTCGGATGTTTCTTTTGACCGAACATTCAAAAGCAAAATACCAAAACTGATCAGAATAAGGGTGCAAATCAGTTGCCAAGTCTCCACTCTGGAGGCTTCGCCCGGCAAGAAAATCGTAGTGAGTAGCACGCCAAACAGAGGCGTCATAAAATTAAACACGGAGACTTTTGAGACGGGGTTATATTTGAGCAAAATACTCCAAAGCGAATACGCAATGGCGGAGAGAAAGGCTAAATAAACCAAATCCAGCACACCGCCGGGATTTGCCATGTTCATATTGCCGCCAAAGGCGAGTCCCACGCCAACCATAAACAGACCACCAATCATAAATTGATAGCCGCTAAGGGTAACGGGATATTCGTGCTCGGAATATCTTTTCATCAAAACAGATGACACAGAGGCAGCAATGGTGGAGAGGAGTACAAATCCAACGCCCATCAAATCTTCTCCGCCACCTTTTTCAGACAAGCTGTTGACATTCATGAGTAAAATGCCACCAAAACCAGCCACACATGCCACAATCTTTTTGACAGTCAGTTTTTCTTGTTTATAAAGCAAAGTGGCAATAATCACCGCAAAGAATGCACCCGATCCGCTCGCCACAGTTCCCTTGACACCCGTGGTGTAATGAAGTCCCAAATAAAAGAAGATGTACTGCACAATGGTTTGAAAGACGCTGACATGGAGCACATATTTGATATTTTCCTTTCGAGGAAAAAGAAAGCGTCGTTGTGCCAAACTGAAAATGGCGATGGTGAGCAGTCCTGCCAAGAAAAACCGCAATCCTGCAAACAGCATAATAGAAGCAACACCCTCTACCTCAAGCAAACGATACCCCGTTTTAATGGCGGGCGTTGCGCTTCCCCATAACATACAGCAAAACACGGCAACAGCAACCAGCACGGGAGTTTTTGAAAACATCGGCGTTTTTTGATTTTCAGGCATGACAGCCTCCTTTTTTCTCTTTTTTTCACGAACTCTCACAGTATAGCAGATTTTTTGATAAAAAGCAAGTGCTGAACTTGTTTTTTCCATTTTTCGCAGCACAGGCATTTACAAACCACAAAAATGGTAGTATAATAAAGGAAAACTCTATCATCTCATCACAAACAAAAAGGACGCTACCATGTATCTATACGAAACTCATCTACACACCTCCCCCGTCAGCCGTTGCGCCAGATGTTCCGTGACAGAAAATCTGGAATTTTACCGCAAAAAGGGCTATACGGGTGTGTTTATTACCAACCATTTTATTGATGGCAATTCCAACACCTGCCATGATCTCTCCTATGAGGAGAAAATCAATTTTTATTTTAGTGACTATGAAGAAGCTTTGTCTTATGCAAAAGAGGTAGGCATTGACGTGTTTTTGGGCGTGGAAATGAGTTACCACGGCACCGATTTTTTGGTCTATGGGCTGGACAAAGAATGGTTTTTGCAACACCCCGAAATTATGGATATGAAAAAGTCAGACGAATTGGCATTCCTGCGAGATGCCGGTGCGCTCATCATTCATGCCCACCCCTTTCGCGAAGCGAACTACATTGACCACATTCGCCTCTTTCCTCGCTTGGTTGAGGGTGTGGAAACGGTCAACGCCTGCCGTACCGAATTTGAAAACAAGATGGCAGACCTATACGCCACCGAATACGGATTGCTCAAAGTGGCAGGGGGAGACAATCACGTGGCAGGTGCAGCCAAACGTTTGGCAGGGCTTGCGTTTTCCACCCCACTCCAAAACGAAGCCGATTTTATCTCTCGTATGCGGGCAGGCGCATTTTCCATTTTCGCCCAAGACAACATCTAATTCCCCTTTTCACACACAAAACAGCATAGAAAATATAAAAAGTCGCCCACCGCACCTTGACCGTATGTGTCAAAGAGCCGGGCGACCTTTTTTTAGCTGTTTTGGGATGATATTTCAAGTTCTACTGTGATGTGATATGTGCCCGAGCCAAAGATTTTGCCGTTTTCGATGGGGGTTTCGCCCATTTTGATGGAATTTGCTTTTGAAATATCCAAAACCGCTTGGGTGTTTTCGGGCACGGTAAACTCTATTTTAACATGGCTTCCCTGCTTTTTGTAAGCGAGCGCAGAGGTACCGTACGGTGTTTTTTGGCTCACCGTCACCTCGCCCAGGGTCGCACAAAAGGCGGGGGAGATGGCAAAGCGACGATATCCTGCTTCAAGGGGTTTCATACCACCAAGTTCTGTAAAGCAATGATAGAGAAAACCGCCGTGCATCGGGTGGCTCAGAGAATGCATTCGTTTTTTTGGATCAAGTTCCGGCACCGTCATTTCCAGCACCTCCCAAAGCGTGGTAGCCCCTTGGTCCATCATGGTTTGGTAGCTGGGGTGGGCAACACTAAACAGCATACAAATGGCATCATCCATCAGCCCCCGTCGTGCCATTTCAGCGACCAAATACTTGGTGCTGTATATGGCAGTGGTCATTTGGTAGCCTGTGTCTTTAAGACGAGCGAGAATGGCATGGGTGAGGTTTTGCTCCTCGCCATCGGGGTAGACACCATAGTACAAAGCCACACCATCTGTGCCGAGATACCCATAAGAATGGTGTGCCTCTTGGTAAAATGCTTTCACAAACGCCCCTTTGATGTGCGCTGCCAACTCAACGTAATCGGCCTCACGTTCGGGTGCAAATGTGTGGCAGATCTCCGCCATTCTTGTTGCCACCTCGAAAAACGCCAAGGTGGAGGAGTGAGACACGGGCATTCGCTGTTCGCTCTTATTCCCACAAGGAGGGAGCCAGTCGCCAAGACCTCTTGTGATGATATAGTCTTTGGCATCCTCTGCTTCATGCTTTACCCATTCATGCATGAGCGGTAAATGTCGCACAATGGCAGAACTATCCCCTTGGTATTTCCAAAGAACATAGGGGATCAGCACTTGGGCGCATCCCCAAAGGGGTGTGGCTTCGCCACAGCCACGACGGCCGGGGGAAATCATGTTCCAATCCCCATAGACTTCTTTTGTGGTGGCAATATCGTCCACGTATTTTTCGTATAGTGCGGTCGTCTCATGAGACAAAAGCCCAAATTCACATACCGCTTGCGCATCTCCGAGCCAACCGCATTTTTCTCTTGCGGGGCAATCCTCAGGAAAGCCGTGGAAGTTGGAGCGGAAGGTGTGAGTGGCAATGCCATACAGTTTGTTCAGCGGTGCAAAGTCAGAGCAAAAATGCCCCGTCTCTGCCATATCAGTAGAGAGCATATAGCCTGTAAAATCCTCCGCTTGGGGAGGCGCGCCATAGCCTTTTTGCAAAGTGTAAAAGCCTGTGACTTCAAGATAACGGAAGCCGTGGTAAGTAAAGCGAGGGGCATAGACCTCGCCGTTTTTGTCGCCTTTGGCAATATATACATCCTGCTGGATACATTGCGTAGCATAAGAGCCGGTGGTGCGATAGTCAAGACCGCCACCTCCGTTTAAGGTCTCCGCCATGCGAAATACATACATAGCCCCCGCAGGCGAAGGGGGGATTTTCACCGAGAAAATCCCGGAGAAGTTTTCGCCAAAGTCAAGTATATACCCACCGTCGTGCTGGCCACTCATGGGTGTAACGGATGTAACAGGAATTGTTTTGGTTTTCACCACAGGTGGCAGGTCGCAACCAATGAGTTTCCCTTCGGGAGGAGTGGCAAGCACCACCTGTCCCCACCCCGTATCGCTGCCGTCAAACAAAGCAAAGCCGTCGTCCTCTATGCGCGCGTCATACACTTCCCCTGCATAGAGATTGTGGAGTATGATCGGGCTTGTTTTGGCTTGCCAATGACCGCTGTCTGTCACAATATTGTCCTCTGTGCCGTCCGCATAAACGAGATGAAGCCGAGCAATGCCACAGACCTGCCCATAACGAGTATCCGCATGATCTTCCCACACGCGACTTTGTCCAAAAAAGCCTTCGCCCAGCCAAAGTGCCAAGGCATTCCCACCCAGAGAAACACGAGAAGTCACATCAAAACGGCGGTAAAACACCATTTTTTCATAGTTTGTGGCAATGGGATCAATCATGCCGTCATAGACTTTTTCGCCATTGAGATAATACTCGCCATAGCCCAGCCCAGATGCATACAAAAGCGCTTTTGCCACAGGCTTTTTTACCTCAAATTTTCTGCGCAAAATAGGTGATGCGCCCGCAGGCAACTCGCTCGGCGTAATCCATTTTGCGCCATGCCATCCGCACTCATCAAGGGCGGTGGAAAAGTGGGTTTCAGCCTGTGCCGTCTGAGAATGGTTGTCCCATACAGCAAGGCGAAGGGTATAGTCAGTTTCGGGAGTGAGTGTGAGATTTTCGGGCATCACATCCACGCTGTCTCCGCTTTCCACCTCGCCCGTGTCAAACACACATTCTCCGCCCACAAACAGCTTAATTTGGTATTTGGTTTGCAAACACAGCGAAACAGAAGACCGCAGTTGCCACGAAAAACGAGGCGTCTCCTCAGTCCGCACCAACACAGGCGCGCACAAACGGTTGATTTGGATAGATGAAATATCGAGCATGACTTTTCTCCTTTTTGAGTTCGGCAAAATCACAAAATCGCTTTATCTTTGACTGTTTACCATTATATCACACACCACGCCCACTTTGCAATATCTGCAAAGCACGATGCAAAATCTGTGCCAAGTCTCAAAATCCCCCGCGCAAAGTGCAAAGCACTTTGAATGAATATCAAAGTGCCTTCTCTCTTTTATTAAAATAATAAAAATAAGCAGAAAAATGCCTTGTGATGTCTCGTCAACGCTTGACTATTCTCGTCAAATGTGCTATAATTGACGGGAATACTAT
>JAGBWH010000037.1 GCA_017629925.1 Clostridia bacterium | reverse complement strand
GCCGATACCGACTTTGAAAAGAAAGCCCAAGACAATTTATATAGTGAACTTTCTCTGGTGCTTGACATTTCTGTGGCACAAGCAGACGAAATCGTTTGCGCCGCCATCACCCCCACCCAAGTGGGACAAGCCGAGGAGGTATAAAACTTCCATCAAAAAAGCGATTTTCTCTTTGGCACACGCCAAAAATAAGAGAAAATCGCTTTTTTTACTCAAAATCACTTATAGCAAATGGATGGGTAAATCATCCCCAATCGCCACAAAATGCTTATGCTCAAGCTCAGGCATGGGATCAACTACTCCCGGAAATTCAATGCCCACCGCATTGGGCAATGCCAATTCTTCTGGCGTCACTTCAGGGATCATAGGCTCTGGGGTGGGGATGCCCTCCTCTGCCACTTCAATAGGCATAGCCTCTACGTCTGTGGCGGGTTTTTCAATTTTGGTAGGTTTTTTCTTTTTGGCGGCGGCAGCACTTTCAGCCGCACGAGTTAAACTACTTTTACCAACCGGCATACTCTTCTATCTCCTTTGCGAGTTTTACATATTCTTTGGCAGCGCGACAGCTCTTGGCATACGCCCCTACGGGACGGCTGTTTTCTTGCGCCCACTCCACATGGCTATCCACGTGAATAACGGTCGAAAACACACGAACGTCAGGCAAAGCGGATAGTGTCTCCATGGTTTGCTTAAAGTAATTTTTGCGCACATCGGCTTTGGTCACAAGCACCCCATAGAGTTGCAGGTCAGGTGCATAGAGAAGGGTATTTGTATAAAACTCCAGCATATTGGCGAGTCCAAACAATCCCCAAGGGCTTGCCTCTACGGGAATAATTAAGCCGTCAGATGCACACATGATGTTGGTAGTCCAGTCGCTGAGCGCAGGCGGTGCATCTATAAGTATATAATCATACAAATTCTCTTTTTTGATACGTTCCAAATATTTCCGAAGCACAAACTGTTTTTCGTATGCGCCATGAAGCACCCCTTCCATTTGGCTTAAAGCAGGAGAGCCGGGGAGCATATAGAGATTTTCAAAATCCGTGGCAACAACAAGTGTCTGGGGGGAGACTTGAGACGACAGCCCATAGTAAAGGTGTTTGTTTTCCTCTAAAAACCCAAGGGCTTGCTCTTCGGAAAAGCAAGATAGTGTCAAATTCATTTGACCGTCGGCATCCACGAGCAACACTTTTTTGCCCTTTCCTGCCAGCACATAGCCCACAGACGAGCAAGTGGTCGACTTTCCGCTTCCGCCTTTATTATTGGCAAAGCATAGCACTTTTGTCATGACAAATCTCCTTTTTTGTCTATCATTTTTGAGATAAATATTCTAAAAGTTCAGAGATCCCTTCGCCCGTGTAGGCACTCACGCGGAAAATGGTCTCGCATCCCGTGAGGCGCAGTCGGCTTTCAGCGAGGGCAATATCTGCCTCGGGCTTGTCTATACCTGTCACAATCCCAATCACAGGGCGGTTGACAAGCGAGGTAATCCCGGGCGAAAACAAGGTAAACGGCTCGTCAGCCGAGATAAGCAACCCCACCACATCCGCTTCATAGGCATAAAGTGCCAAGGCTCTGCCATAAGGCACCGTTTGGACATATTCTCCGGGCGAGTCAATAAATGCGCCTGAAAGCGACATCGTTTGCGTTTTTTCATAGTGGAGCATCTCTCCTTTGAGACATTGAATGAGGCTGGTTTTTCCTGCCTCACTTCGCCCGATGAGCAATAATTTTTTCATATTAGGTACGGGTAACGGGGCACACCGTGCATCCGATTTTATCCTCAAGATAACGGCAGGTCGCTTCCATGGCGGACTCAACCTGAGACACGGTGCCTGTGACAATCAGCGTACCGCTGAAACGGTCAACAAAACCAAGTTCTACTCCGGAGGATTTCATGGCAACGTCTGCGGCAATCACCGCCGCCTCGGCAGGCGTTACGGTCAAAATAGCAATGGCGTCCACACGGGTTTCTTCATCGGCTACAAGCCCCAGCTTTACATAAAGCAAGGGATCGGGGTTGGCAATAATATGCGCGAGCGTTACCTGTTTTCCGGGTACCAACTCCTGCACAATTCTCATTTTATCTTGCATATCTTTTTCCTTTTTTAGGTAGCATCAGCCACCAATTTGGCAGGGCAAGCCTGCGGTTTCGGCTGCTCGCCGTAGCGATTGCATTTTCGCATCGGTGGGTGTGGGAATCTCTCCCATGCCATAATCACGGGAAAGGGCTGTGTATTTATCCTGCCCCAGCCGATGGTAGGGGAGCAAATGAATGGCGCGAGCGCGGGGCAACCGACGAGCAAAAGCGGCAATTTGACCAATGTCAGCTATGGTGTCGTTAAAGGTAGGCACCACCGGCACTCTCACCACCAAATCATGCGCGTGCTCACCTACATAGCGTGCATTTTCCAAGATGCGCACATTGTCTTGCCCTGTGAATTCTTTGTGCTTTTGGGGGTTCATGTGCTTGATATCCATGAGCACCACATCCACCAGCGGCAATATTCTTTCTACATGAGAGGGGGGAGCAAACAACGCCGTTTCAATGGCGGTATGAATGCCATGCGCTTTGGCAAGCGACAAAAGAGCGTAGGCGAAATCAGGTTGGAGTAAACATTCGCCGCCGGACAGGGTGATGCCACCGCCTGAACGTCGATAGTAGGGCAAGTCACGCAACACTTCTTTGATGACTTCCCCCGCAGTCACGTCATAGCCAACCTCTTCGGGGAGAGACGACCTTTGCCATATTTCCGTTTTGCCCGATTGCGACTCGGGATTACAGCACCATCTGCATCGCAGACCGCAACCCTTGAAAAAGACCACCGTACGAATGCCTGGCCCGTCATGGATAGAATAGCGTTGGATATCAAATATCCGACCTGAAACAGAAGCATAATCTGTCATACGGTGTTCTCCTTTCTTTTTTTATCACAAAGGGTATATCACGCCAAGGTGGCTATGCCACTTTGCTTATCTGTTCCACGCGTGCTCGGTACGCGCAATAATATCGTCCTGCAAACTCTTGGATAGGGTGGTAAAGAGGGCGCTATACCCTGCCACGCGCACCACAAGGGAGGCATATTTTTGCGGATGCTTTTGCGCATCGAGCAAAGTTTCACGGCTGACCACATTAAACTGCATATGCATACCTTTTTGGTCAAAGAAGCCTTGCACCAAAGCGGCGAATTTTGCCAAGCCTTGCATGCCACTGAGCGCATTGGGATGGAATTTTTGGTTAAATAGCGTGCCGTTGGAGGCATTGGCATGGTCGAGTTTTGCCACAGAGTTGGCAGCGGCAGTAGGACCTTTTTTATCTCTGCCTGACATAGGGCCAACACCATCAGCTAAGGGGGTGTATGCCAATCTACCGTCGGGCGTGGCACCCGTTTGTGCGCCGAGGGGTACGTTGGCAGACACAGGATAAAGCCCTGCTTGGAAGACACCGCCACGGTGGTTTTTGTAGCGTTCTACTTCTTTTGTATAGGAATAGGCTACCTCTCTTGCAAAGAGGTCAATGTCTTCGATATCGTTGCCGTATTTTTCAAGGCTGTCGATGTGGCGGAGCATACCCTCAAATTTTTCTTTTTGCTCTTTGGTTGCGCCACTATCCGTCACAAGACGATTGTAGATGGCTTTTATGTCATTTTCGGAGGGGGTTTTGCCTTCCAAAGCCATTTTTGCAACCGCTGCAACCGTCATTTCTAAGGCAACTTTTTTGGGAAAACCTTTGCCGAAGTTGAGTGAAAGTGCCTCTTTGAAGTCGCAGAGGGTGTATCGTTTTTGTTCATATACCAAACGGCGAATGGCCCAAAGCGCATCTGTCATGTTGGCAATACCAAAGCCTTGCGGGCCTGAGAAATTATAATGAGCCCCGCCTTCTTGCACGGATTTGCCTTTTGCCATGCAATCCTCTACCATTGAAGATTGGAACGGCAGAGGTACTCTTGTGCCGTGTGCGGCGTCAATGGCATTGATGGCATTAACCATGAGCGCAATCATAGCCGCCTCTTGGATGCAATACGCGCGATAGAATAACTCAAAGGTCTTAAAATCGGTGAGCACGCCTGTCTTAGGGCCAATTTGCTTGCCCTTATCTACACCATTAGAGAATACCAGCTCAAGCGGACGGCACATATTAAAGAATGCGGCATCATGCCAACCGTCGGTTTTGGCGGCGATTTGAGGTTCAACACAACCAATAATGCAGTAGTCTCTGGCTTCCTCTAAGGCAAGTCCTCTTGCCATGATGGCAGGAATGATAATTTCGTCGTTATAGTAAGCAGGTACGCCCAGCCCTTCACGCGTCACAGAAGCAGCTTTGATCATCAAATCGTGGGGGGTGTTTTGCCATACTCGAATGGAGAGCGAGGGTTGTGGCAATTTCACATGAATGGAGGCTTCAAGGCACATAAATGACAAGGGATTGGTCGCATCTCCGCCATGGGGAAACTGACCGCCCACAATGAGGTTTTGGAATAAGCCATAGCCTGCAAAACCTTCGGCAGAAGCGGCATCACGCACTTTATTTAAGTCGTTGAGTTTCACCCAAATGCAGTCAATGAGTTCTTGCGCTTGTTCGGGGGTGATTTTACCTGCGTTGAGATCTCTTTCATAGTAGGGATACATATACTGGTCAAAACGACCGGGGGAGATAGAGTGTCCGCTGGATTCCATTTGAAGCAACTGTTGCACAAACCAAAAAGCTTGGCAGGCTTCACGGAAACTCGTAGCCCCTTCTTTTGGCACTTTCGCACACACACGTGCAATCTCTTCCAGCTCAGCTTTGCGCTGGGCATTTTTTTCTTTTTGCGCCATATCCAAAGCGAGTTTGCTATATCGCTCTGCATAGCAAATGACCGCTTCACAGCTTTCAATCACCGCCATAAGGAAGTTGCGACGGTCGCAGTAATCCGAGGAGGCGACGACCAAATCGCCTAAACGTTCTTCGGCTTCGGCTTTGATACCGCTATACCCTTCCCTCAACACTCTGGCATAGTCAACACAAAGATGCCCTACACCATTATAGAAATAGTTGCCAACGGTAAACACGCCATGGTTTAAAAACACGTCAAGGGCGTGGGGGTCCATATTGGCGGCGGCAAGGTCGGAGTTGGTTTTGCCTTTCCAATAGGGGTGAAGGGTGCGCAGACGCTGTTTGGTATCTTCCGATATGTAAAAAGGATCTGCTTCACGAGTGGCAACCGTATCCAGTTCCGCATCCAGCCATTCAAACGAATATTCAGGATACGTTTGGCAACCACGGGGGGCGACAGAGTTTGCGCCAACGATCAATTCTTCGGGGCGAATGACGATGGGCAAGCCTTCCAAAATATGACGAAAAGCAGCACTACGACGGCGAATAATGGGAAGCCCCTCGGTGGCCTTGTAGCTTTCAGTAATCAGCTCCGCGCGATATGGCTCGATTTCGGGCATTTTGGCATAAAGATGTGCTATCAGTCGTTCAATACGAGGGCTTTTTGGGATCACATAGGGAAGTTTTTCCAAGGTGGCCATAGTCTCACTCCTTTACAGTTGTTCCCACAGTTCTTTGTGGGGGGCGGCAATGATTGCCGTATGCGCCAAAAGTCCTTTTTCTGCGGCATGGGCAGCGCCTGCCTCAACGGCGGCGGTCACGTCTCCTACATCACCCACCAGCAAAACCATCCCCTTGCCACCGATACCACGGGCAAGGCGCAGGTCATAGAGCTCCACTTTGGCGCATTTGACAGCCAAGTCTGCGGCTTTGACCGCACCTGCGGCAGAATAGGTCTCGATAATGCCTAAACTACCTTCTCTTGGCGTTGTTTGTGTCCCAAACAACGCAGAAATGACTTGGGGATCAATTCTGCCCATCACAGAGCAATCAATGATATTTTGCTGGAATTTGCTTTCAATATAGTCAACGGCAGCCGTCACATCGGCAATCGCACCCGTAAGCAGTATTTCATACTTGCCCGGGCAAGAGGGATGTGCGCTGACCAGTTTTACATTTGCACTTTTGAGCACCGCATCTGTGGCATCAATGCCCAAGGCAATGCTTTTGAGTTCAATCACGCCAATGGCATGGTACATGGCTTTACTCTGCCTTTCTTTCTATGTTTTCTATGGTAATGTCATCTTTGGTCACAGACGAGACTCGTCCTGTGATAGATGCGTGTTGAGGAAGAGATAACCCCGTGGCAGGAGTGGCAATCACTTGCCCTTTTTCTACTTTATCCCCCACCGAAACGCACGCCACAGAGGGCGCACCGATATGCCCCGAAAGCGGAATGCTCACACTCCGCGCCACAAAGTCGGTGTCAATTTTTGAAGGTATACGGTGATAGTTCCCTACCCCTAAAAGAGTGGCGTATCTCGCCCCCGGCACTTTTCTGTATGCCCGCATATCCAAGGGGGCATAGTCTCTGTCGGGTGTGGGCGTAAATGCCATGTTCTCTTGGCGGAGTTTGGCTTTGTATCCCGCGATAATGCTTTTGGGGGAGATGCCTTGGCTACAAGCCACCGTCTCGCAAATCCCGCACCCGCAGCAAAGAGTGGCGGTTTTCAAAAGCTCCAAATTGGGATTGGGGCAAGACGCCGCTCTCACCATCAGATGAGGCTGCAAGGGATAGCCGAGCAAAAAGCGAGGGCATAGGTCTGTGCATCTGGTGCATTGACAGCAAGCGGTTGATGCCAGCCCCTTATGAGACTGCTCCCCTCTCATACGCTGCAGCGCCGCCTCGGTATCGGGCGAGATGAGGGTAAGGGCTTTTGTGGTCTTTTTGACCACCGCCGTCTCGGGCTGGATTTTTCTGCCCATCGCAGGGCCACCGTCCAGCAGCATATACCCTTCGGGTATCTCTATATGTAAATAGGATAAAATGTCTTTTACAGGCGTGCCGAGGGGCACACGGAGCACCGTCGGTTCTTTTACCGCCCCTGCGACGGTGAGCCACTTATCGGTCACGGGTTTCCCTTCGGTGAGCGCAGCATACATTTGCAGAACACTTTCCACATTGCCCACAATCACCCCTGCTGTAATGGGGAGTTTGCCGGGGGTGACCACTCGTCCCGTGGTCTCATAAATGAGAGAAATCTCATCCCCTATGGGGTAGGCATCGGGGAGCAGGTGAATTTTGGTATATTTTCCAATTGACTGCCCCTCTACAAGAGACAGTTTTTTGGCTTTTTCTTTTTCAATGCCCAACACAGCTCGCTTCATACCTGCCGCCTCTACCACCGCGTCTGCGCCTGCACCGATTTGGGGCAAAAACAAACGGATGAGGGTAAAGTCTGTATAAAGCAAAGGCTCACATTCTGCTCCGTTGACGACAAATACATCTGCTCCGGGCGCTTGCTTGGCATAGGCAGGAAACCCTGCGCCACCTGCTCCCGCAATGCCTGCATTTTGCAGAATTTCTTTGAGTGTCATGGTATCAGTCCACAATACCCACAATCACAGCATCCACAGGTGCATTGTGATTTTGCAATGCCATGCGAGCAGAACTGCCCATGGTGAGGAGTACCGTTTCGCCAATCCCTGCGCCCACGCTATCCACGGCAATGATGAACTCTTTTGTGGGTTGGTTGTTTTTGATGAGTTGCACTTCCATAAATTTACTGCCCACCAAAGCCTCTTGCTTACGAGTGGAAACCAAAGTGCCAACAATAATACCTTTTTGCATATCTTTTACCTCTTCTCTTTTTTACCGTTTGATTATGACTTTTGCGCCGTTGCCAATGCCAACTGCGTTGGCATCATCCGTATCTACGTGCATTTCCAAACGAAAATCGGGATGCACACGAATTTGCACATCATACCATGTTCCGGGACGGTCGGGACTATTGACGTCAACCGTCACACGGTCAAAATCCTTGACACCAAATCGTGCGGCATCTTCGGGGGACATATGAATATGACGGTTAGCAATAATACAGCCCTCTTTTAAGGTGACGATGCCTTTTGGTCCCACGATGGTAATGGGGGCTGAGCCTTCCAGCCTGCCCGACTCACGAACGGGCGGTTTGACTTTGAGCTGAAAGCTGTCTGTGCGAGAAATTTCCACCTGCGAGGCCTTTCTTTCAGGCCCAAGCACCCGCACCCCTTCAATGGCTCTCATAGAAGGACCTATGATGGTCAGGGTTTCTTTGCAGGCATATTGCCCGGGCTGGGACAGATCCTTGAGATGCGTCAGTTGATACCCTGCTCCAAATAGCACCTCCACGTGCTCTCGGCTGAGGTGAATATGGCGATTGGATACCCCAACGGGTACGGACATATCTGCCTTTTGATCTGTCTGTTCTATCTCTCTGACGATACGGCTCACCAATTCTCTGACTTGCGTTTCGTTTATCATAGATATACTTCCTTTCGATGTTTCGGATGCATGAGTTGTGCTTTCATCTTTTTTGAAATAAAGACAGCGGTCTCTATCTCCCTTTCAAAAGAGAGGAAATGCGGGGGTATGTGCGCCCAAGTTTTCGCCTTGGGCGCACACCTATGGGGATTAGTTCAAGCTGGGCAACAGTTTTTCCACATCTGCGTGGGGTCTGGGGATGACGTGAATTGCCACCACTTCGCCCAGAGATTGTGCAGCAGCACCGCCTGCTTCAACAGCAGCTTTTACAGCGCCAACATCACCGCGAACCATTACGCTGACCAAACCGGAACCGATTTTTTCGCTACCGATCAGAACAACGTTTGCCGCTTTCACCATAGCATCTGCTGCTTCGATTGCAGCAACAAGACCTCTGGTTTCTACCATTCCGAGTGCTTCCATTGGGAAAATCCTCCTTAAAAATATTGTTTTTTTATATGTTTTTTGTGTGCGGGGGTATCTTTTTTAGTCGGTTTTCAAAAACCGCATAACGTCCGGATGTGGACGCGCAATCACTTCGCAAAGTTTCACGCTTCCCACCTCTGCGGCAGCCAGAGCGCCTGCGTCGGCAGCTGCTTGAACCGCCGACACTTCGCCTTCTACCACAGCAGTCACAAGTCTGCCGCCCAGACGTCGTTCTACATGAATGAGGGTGACATCTGCGGCTTTCACCATGGCATCAAGTCCCACGATGGCAGCCACATTTGCCTGCACCTCCAGTAGCGCAATCGCCTTTTCCATCTCTTTTATCTTATTTCAGAGAGGGCAGAATTTTTTCCACGTCAGCATGAGGACGAGGAATCACATGCAAAGCGATCACTTCGCCGAGTGCTTGAGCAGCAGCGCCGCCTGCTTCAACTGCAGCTTTTACTGCGCCAACGTCGCCACGAACCATCACGCTGACCAAACCGGAGCCGATTTTTTCGCTTCCGATGAGTTCAACGTTTGCTGCCTTTACCATAGCATCTGCTGCTTCGATAGCAGCCACAAGACCTCTGGTTTCGACCATTCCGAGTGCTTCTTTCATTTCTTTGTTCTCCTTTATGTTATGTTTTTTTGATTATCTTAATTTATCTTTGCCTAATGCAGATAGATGTGCAAACCATTCCGCCTCGGGAGAAAAACCGGCATTGAGTTTTGAGGTGATATAGAGATTACGGCGCTTGGCTTCTGCCACGCCTGCCTCCAGCGCACTCTCCACTGCCCCCGCTTCTCCTTCAAACTTCACGATCATCACAAGTGGCACTTCCACTTTGTCTGCATTGGCGGGCTTGTTCTTGTCTATGGCTACGATTTTGACATCGGCGCATTTTGCCACCCTGTCTGCCACCACAATAGCGGTGGTAAACCCATAGACTTCAATCATACCTAATGCGTTTGCCATAGCTTACTCTCAGTCTGCAATATAGCAAATCTTGATGCCTTTTTGAGACACGTTGGTTTCCATGGCTTCGTTCATCTGGTGTAGCGGGAAGCGGTGAGTGATGAGTTCTTTGATGGGAATATTCATCTCTCTGGCTTGGAGCAGGAATGCCACGGTGGTGGGATAGTCTTCTGCGCTGTAATCCCAAGAGCCGATAATGTTGATCTCTTTATTACACATCGCAAAGTGAGGATTGATTTCGTATGTACCATTGTTGACGAAGAAGCCCATTTCACACAGCCCACCGCCACGACGGATATATTCGAAAATATCCTTGGCTGCCATAGGTGCGCCTGTGCATTGGAAAGCAAAATCAGCACCAACACCATTTGCCACACCTTTGACCATACTCACGCGTTCTTCTAAGGTTTTCACTTCAGTAAAGTTAATGACTGTTTTTGCACCCAAGCGTTTTGCCATTTCCAAACGGCGAGGTGTGCCGTCAATGGCAATAATGTGGTTGATACCTGCTGCGCGAAGTACAGCGAGTTGCATCAGCCCCACAGGGCCAAGACCTTGAATGAGTACGCGGCTGTTAAAGTTGAGCAGGCCTGTGGCGTTGGCTCTGTTAAAAGCATGCACGCACACACAGGCAAGTTCAAGCAACATTCTCTCCTCTAAGTCAAGTTCGTTGACTCTAAAATAGGTAGAGCCTTTGCCACGAATGAGCAGGTGGGTAGAAAACCAACCTGTCAGGGGTTGCTCGTCGCTATGGGGAATCAGCCCAAACACGCCTTGTTTGTCGCACAGATTGGTGCGAGCAGGTTGCATACGGCAAGCATAACATTCTCCGCAAGAGATCACAGAGGTAACGATTTTGTCCCCCACTTTAAGAGGTGTGCCTGCGGTGTCGCACTTGACATTTTTGCCCAGTGCCACAATTTCGCCTGTCCCTTCATGACCAAGGGTAACGGGCATAATGCCAAATGGATCAGCCCGCCATTCGTGCACGTCCGTTCCACACACACCGCAACCTTCTACTTTCACCAAAATATCATCATCTTGCAAAGCGGGAATGGGATATTCTTTTACCTCGATGTGTTTAGGACCTGTCAGCATCGCTACCTTGGCGGTTGCAGGGACGGCATGAGAGGTAGGTTGTTCTTGCATTTCGGAAAGCACTTGACGTACAATACTTTCGATTTGTTTTGCACTAAGTTCCATCTCTATTTGTCCTTTCTTAAATAATGCGGAAATTATCTACCATCACACAGCGACGGAGACGAGTAAAGGATTTTGCAGAGGTAATGCCTTCCCCGGTAGGTCCTGCAATGGTAAAGGTGGTATGTCCTTCTCCACCAAAGCCGATGCCGGCATAGGAGGGGGCATTTTTAACGAAAATGGTGGTTTCCACCGCTCTGGCAAAGCGAGAGAGATGATCCACATTCTTGGAGTGCATATGCGCTGTATGACGGCGTCCGCCTTCGGCTTTGCAAGCCAGGTCAATCGCCTCGTCAATATCTCTGACGCGCACAATCGGCAAAATGGGCATCATTAGTTCTTCCTGCACAAAGGGATGGTTAAAGTCGGTTTCGCAGATGATACAGCGCACATCATCGCCCACCGTCACACCGATTTTAGCAAGCAATACTTTGGCATCTCTGCCCACAGCGTCACGGCTTATCGTTTTTTGCGCAATGCCTGTTTTGGGATTGATTTTTTCCACCAGCACCACCTTCGCCAGCGCCTCGGCTTGCTCTGAGGTGATTTGGTAGGCGCCGTTTTGCTTCATGGAAGCCATCAGGCGGTCTGCGATATTTGCAAATGCAAATACTTCTTTTTCTGCAATGCAAGGCAGGTTGTTATCAAAGGTGCATCCGTCGATGATATCCTTGCCTGCTTTTTCAATGTCTGCCGTGTCGTCCACGATGACAGGGGGATTGCCCGCACCTGCCCCGATGGCTTTTTTGCCCGAGGACAGCACGCTCTTGACCCCCCCTGGCCCACCTGTGCAGACCAGCAGTCGAATGGAGGGGTGCTTATACATCACATCAGCCGTTTCAAGTGTCGGCTTCTCAACAGACGCCACCAGCACTTTCGGCCCGCCTGCTTCATAGCAAGCACGGTTGACAAGGTCAACAGCATAGTTTGAGGTGGCAATCGCACCGGGATGGGGGTTGAATACCACACCATTGCCTGCCGCGATCATACCCATGCTATTGCAAATGACGGTCTCCGAGGGATTGGTAGAAGGGGTGATTGCCCCCACCACACCAAAGGGAGCCATCTCGACTAAAGTTAGCCCAAAGTCGCCTGTTTTGGCATAGGAGGTAATGTCCTCCGTGCCGGGTGTTTTGTCTGCCACCAATATATGTTTGGCGGTTTTATGATCCACGCGGCCCATTTTCGTTTCGGCTACGCCCAAATAGGCCATAATTGCCGCTTCTTCTCTGGTTTTCTCGCGAATACGAGTGATCAGTTTTTCCCGCTCTGCAACAGACATAGAGCGAATGGCTTTATACCCTGCTTCTGCGGCGGCAATGGCGTCCTTCATATCACTATATACCCCCACAAACGCACGTCCTTCGTAGGAAGTTGCATTGTAGGTTTTTGCTTTGGGGGCATCTCCCGCATGGCCTAATTGGTTTAGCACGGAGGTGACGACTTGGTTGATTTGGGCTTCAGTCCAATTCATTGCCATGGTTGTATTCCTTTCTTTTTAGAAAGTGTCAGCTTATTGACCGAGGGCAGCCAACACTCTCCGTGTGATTTCCGCCACAACATCTCCATCAAGTGCCGGAGAAGCGGGTTTTCCGCCGTGGTCACCGCAAGAGCAAGTGCTTTTGCCTGCATTGTCTTTGCAACGGCATTTTTCGGTACCCAAGTTAGAGCATTTCTTGCAACCGGGATGTTTGCCGGGCATATTGAATTTTCTGCGGAGTTCCATCAGTTTTTCAAGTTCTTCGCAAGGAATTTCTTCCACGCCGCCGAGTTGACGAGCATACATACAAATCTTGGCGTTAAATTCTACTTCTTCCATGACAAACATGGCTTTTTTCAGGTCGCAACCAACGGTCAATGCGCCGTGGTTTTTGAGCAGGAAAGCGTCATGTGTTTGGATATAAGGCATGAGGCTATCGGGAATTTCCATGGTGGAGGGAGTGCCGTAGTCGCAAGTAGGTACATCACCCAAAGACAAAACGGCTTCGGGGAGAATGTATTGGTTGAGGGGCACACCTGCAACGGTAAATGCGGTAGCCACAGGGGGATGTGCGTGAACAACTGCTTTTACGTCAGGGCGTTCACGATACACACGAAGGTGCATTTTGATTTCGCTGGAGGGATTGAGTTTGCCTTCCAGTTTGTTGCCGTTGCTATCAATTTTGATGATCATGTCGGGCGTCATAAAGCCTTTAGACACGCCTGTGGGGGTGCAGTAATATTCGTTGTCGCTGACTTTCACGGAGATGTTACCGTCGTTGGCAGCAACGAAGCCTGCAGCATACAAACGGCGACCCATTTCACAGATTTCTTTTTTGATTTCGTAAGGTGACTGCATAGTAATGTTCCTTTCTTTATTTGACAAATATTTATTTTTTTAATTATTTCACAAGGTTGTAGGTGTCGAGTGCAATCATGTATTCTTCGTCGGTGGGAATGCACAAAGCCTTCACTGCCGCACCTTCGAGGGACATATCGCAGAACTCTCCGCGTTTTGCGGTGCGGTTCTTATCCTCGTCGATTTTCACGCCGAGGAAGCCTAAACGCTTGCACACGCTTTCTCTGACCACAGCATCGTTTTCACCGATACCTGCGGTAAATACCAGCACGTCAAGACCGTCCATTTCAGCGGCATAAGAACCGATAATTTTGACAATATAATGGTAGAGAATTTCCATCGCCAAATGTGCGCGGGGGTTGCCCTCTTCATCGGCTTGCATGATCTCACGGCAGTCGGAGGACACACCCGATACGCCCAAAAGACCGGATTTGCGGTTTAAGATATCGTCCATTTCTTTGGGAGAAAGTCCCAAAGCGTTCATCAGGTACGTGACCACGGTGGGATCAATCGAGCCGGAACGAGTGCCCATGGGCAGACCTTCTTGGGGGGTAAAGCCCATGGAAGTGTCAATGCACACGCCATTTTTGATGGCGGAAATGGAAGAGCCGTTGCCTAAATGGCAGGTAATCATTTTCAGTTCTTTTATGTCTTTTCCTACATACTCTGCCGCTTTGCCTGATACATAGCGGTGAGAGGTGCCGTGAAAACCGTAACGGCGGATTTTGTAGGTTTCATAATATTCATAAGGAATGGGATACACATAGGAGGAGGGGGGCATTTGGCTGTAAAAGGAGGTGTCAAACACACCCACGTGGCTGACATTAGGAAGCAATTTTTGGCAAGCTTCGAGTCCCTTGATGGCAGGAGGGCCATGGAGGGGGTTAATGCCAACGATGGAATAGAGATATTCTTTCTCTTGTTCGCCTAAAATGGTGGATTTGGTGAGTTTTTCACCGCCGTGAGCAAAACGATGTCCCACAGCGCCAATCTCGGAAATGTCAGTCAGCACACCCAGTTCAGGATCGGTGAGTAGCTTGAGCACCAATGCGATGGCATCGTCGTGGGTGCGAAGTTCTACATCCTTTTTGTAGGTGTCTTTGCCGGGACGTTTGTGAGAGATAGCGCCGTCAACGCCAATTCTATCGCAAAGACCTTTGGCAATCATCTCGCCCTTTTCCATATCAAACACTTGATACTTCAGGGAAGATGAGCCTGCGTTAATCACAAGAATTTTCATTGTCGTCTCCTTTTCTTTTTTGAGAATATATTATTTTTCAATTTTACGAGAGAAGAATATGGGTTTGCATTGCCCCGTCAGCACACCGCTTTTTGCCTCGCTTTCAGGGTGCGCATGGCAAACACTTCACGATCTGCGAGATGATTTCACTTTCAAAGCAAACTTCACTTTGCCACATCAAACATATCGCCAGAAAGGTTCTGACGCCCGTTACTCCGTCACGCGTTTTGACGCCAGCTCGCCGGCGTTTTCGGTGACATACCGTTCTTTGAGACCGCCGCTTCGAGACGATACCACATGATAGCAAATAGCATCCACTACCATTTGTCTGGCAATGTGAGAGGAAAGGGATAGTGCGCTATGTCGGGTTTCTTCGGTGTCGGTGAGTAGCACCACATCCGAGCACTTCATAATGGGTGAACGGGTAGTGCCCGTGATACAGATTGTAGCTGCGCCTTTGAGACGAGCGGCACGGAGAGACTCCACAATATCTTTGGATGCGCCCGAATGGGAAATACCCACCACTACATCGCCGGGCCCTACAAAAGAAACGGCAATGGCTTGCATGTGCGTATCGCTATACGCCACCACTTGACAACCTGCACGGAGCAACTTCCCTGCCATATCCTCTGCCACGGAAGCGGACGAGCCAAGACCAATCAGCACGATGCGGTTCGCACCCGAAATCAGCTCGGAGGCTTCGCCCAGCGACTCGGCGGAAATGGTTTTCTTGGTGCGCTCAAGGGATAGGTAGGCATCATTTACGATTTTATCAAAAATGGTGAAGCAATCGTCCGCTTCCTCAATGGTGGGGGAAACGATAGCACGGGGGCTTTCTTGCGCCAAAGAGATTTTAAATTCCTGATAGCCCGAAAAACCAAGTCGTCTTGAAAAACGAACGATAGTGGCTTCGCTACTGTTGCATTTTTGCGCCAGCTCGGTAATCGACATGGGCTCCGGCGCATCTGCATGAGCAAGGAGATAATCGGCAATGCGCTTTTCAGAGCTACCCATCTCGCCATAGAGCAATTGCGCCCGCAATAAAGTTCTATTCATGCCTCTTATCTCCTTTCTTTTAGATTTTTTTAGATGTCAAAAACGATTTTCGTTTTTTGATTGTTCTTTTGGTGGTTTTAGGATGGTTTTAGGATGTTCTTTTGGTGGTTTTAGGATGGTTTTTTGATGGTGCTTGGAAATATTGTTCTTTTTTGAAATATTACTTTTTGAAAATATTGTTGTTTGAAAGTGTTTTTCTTCTTTTGAAAATGATTTTCTGAAAACAATTTTCTTGTTTGAAACAAAAGAATGTTCTTTTGAAACGAAATATTGTTCTTTTTTGAGATATTTTCT
>JAGBWH010000036.1 GCA_017629925.1 Clostridia bacterium | reverse complement strand
TAAAAGATTTATATTTCTTTTTCTAACCCCGTTTGGAAGGTTTCGACGTATGAAAATACACCTTCACCATTCCAAACGGGGTTTCTTCATCCAAATTCCCTCGCTCAAGGCGAGTTGGTCGATGGATTTAGGCGAAGAATGAAAAAGAAAAATTATTGATTAGAAAACACCCCGCATGTAAGGCTTCGACGTATGAAAATACGCCTTCACCTTACATGTGGGCTTTCTTCATCCAAACTCCGCCCTCAAGGGTAGTTGGTACATAGCGCGTTCTCCGGCGGCGAACACGCCATATCTCGCTTGTTTTATTTGGAAAAGTTGTTGTCCAAAAGATAAAAAAATATCTTTTGGTTTTGTAGGTTATGCCGAAAATGAAATAATATGCTTTTATTTATCATAAAATTCTAAAAAAATGTTTACAAACTCTCTAAAATGTATTACAATATATATGTTAAAATTTATGCGTGAAAATGAATGGGTATTCTCATTTTCGCGGAAAGGCGGACAAGATGGCATACAAAAGAATTCTTTTGAAACTGTCGGGTGAGTCTCTTATGGGAAACTCCGATGGGCTTTATGACCAAGACTTCTTGGCGCGCATCGCGGGGCAGCTCAAGGCTTGCCGTGAGGAAGGCATTGGGATTGGCGTGATTGTCGGTGCGGGTAATATTTGGAGAGGTAGAGAAGGGAAGTGCATGGACCGCTGTCGTGCAGACAGCATGGGGATGCTGGCAACTGTGATCAATGCCATCGCACTCAAAGACGCCTTTTTGCGGCATGGGCTGCAGGCTCGTGTGTTCACAGCCACAAGTATGCCTGCGTTTGGCGATTATTTTACCCCTGAAGCAGCGATTGCTGCCATCGAAAAAGGCGAGATTGCCATTTTTGGCGGTGGGTCCAGCCAAGCGTTTTTCTCCACCGATACTGCCGCATCTCTTCGTGCGGCGCAAATCAAAGCCGATGTATTGCTCATGGCGAAAAATATTGACGGTATCTATGATAGAGATCCCAATGGCGAAGATGGCCATTTGGCGCAAAAATATGAGTCTGTTTCCTGCACACGCATTGTGGCAGAGAAACTTCGCGCCATTGACCTGACCTCTGCCGCACTCAATTTGGAGAGTGGCATTCCTGCTGTCGCTTTTGCGCTGGAAGAAGAAAATAGTATTCTTCGTGCCGCTCACGGTGAGAAGATTGGCACCATCATCACCGCCGACTAATACGGACGGTAACAACCAAAAGAAAAATAAAAAGATATACATACAAAAGGAGAAAAGACATGAAACTCGATATGACTGAATACAGCCAAAGAATGCAAAAAACCATTGACTCTTTCCGTAGTGAACTGTCCACCATCAGAGCAGGCAGAGCAAATCCCGACGTGCTTCGCAAAGTGAACATTGACTATTACGGCACCCCCACTCCCATCACCTCTGTGGCAAGCGTTTCCGTGGCAGACGCCCGCACACTTGTCATTCAACCTTGGGACGTGTCTCAACTCAAAGCCATCGAAAAAGCGATTTTGGCATCTGATGTAGGCATTACCCCCTTAAACGATGGTAAATGCATCCGTTTGTCTTTCCCTCAACCTACCGAGGAACGCAGAAAAGAAATGGGCAAAGAAATTGCCAAAATGGGCGAAAGCGCAAAAGTTGCTATTCGTAACATTCGCCGCGATGCCAACGACAAAACCAAGGCACTCAAAAAGAATGGCGAGATGACCGAAG
>JAGBWH010000035.1 GCA_017629925.1 Clostridia bacterium | reverse complement strand
GCTCACCCGTAGACAAGCCCGAATGAATGACCGCCACTCTTGTGCCATAACGACGGCAAAAAATTGAGACGGTCTGGGGTGTTAGGGCGATTTCAGGCACGAGCATGATCACTTGCTTGCCCTCGGCAAGCACATCATCCATGAGTCGCATCATGACCTTGGTTTTCCCACTTCCCGTTACCCCAAACAGCAAGGCGGCTTTGGGGGTGTGGGTATGGTAAAGTGACATCAATGTCTCCCATGCTCCAGTTTGCGCACGGCTTAAATGGAGGGGACTTTGGTCCCGATGAAGTCCAAGGGAAGCATAGGGATTTCGCATGACCTCGGCGGTGCCATACGCTAAATAATGGCGGTCAACAAGCGCTTTGATTTGGGCGGGAGTGACAGATAAAAGTTCGCACAACCGACTTTGGCTGATGCTGGACATATCCCCGATAAAATACTGCAAAACGGCGCGGTGCGCCGCACTCCGCAGCGTGACCACGCCGTTGCATATCGCCTCAAGCTCCTCTCGGGAAAGCAGAGGATATACCGTTCTTTCTCGGCGGGCGGTGCTTGTGCTATCCAAAGCACCCGGGGGCAATATGGTTTTTATGGCTTCTCCCATGGTGCATAAGGTATGCTCTGTCAAAAAAGTGGCAAGGGCAAGCATCTCACTCGAAAGATGAAACTCCCCTTCACAAAAAGACAAAATGGTCTTAAGCCCCTCAACAGAACATTCCATAGACAATGCTGTCACAATACCCGTGGATACTCTGCCTCCACGCCCAAAGGGAACGCGCACAAGCATACCCGTGCGCATTTCACCTAAAAGGTGGGCAGGAATGCGGTAACTATACCCTTTATCTGCCACAAAGGGCGTGTCTAAAAGACGCACCGTGGCAAAAGAGGGCGCACCGCTGTCAGCATTTGTCGAAAAAGACATTTTTATGCTTTGTGATGCAGAACGTATCTGCCTTGATGCAGTCTTGCAATGGCAATTTTCACTGCTTTTTGATCTCTGTATTCAGAAGGGATCATGGAGGCGAGAGGTTTGTCGGTTTCTCTGTTGGCAAGACGTCTTTCTGCCTCTGTACGGCAAGCCACATACTCGTCTGTGACAGTACGAGCGCATTTAGCAACACCCACAACCAACTCGTAACGGTTAAATTGGCCTCGCGTCAATTCTTCAATGGTAGGTTCAATCATGATGGTTCTCCTCTATTTACTCAATATAATTTCAAAATTATTCTTCATCCTCTACATCCACATCATCCTCTGCAGAGATATCAGTGAGACGCCCTGCAATGGTTTCTGTTTGGATAGCGGATAAAATCACATGGTCGCTGTCGGTGATAATGACAGCACGGGTACGTCTGCCACAGGTGACGTCAATCACTCTGCCATCGTCTCTTGCATCGGTGATCAAACGTTTGATAGGGGCACTTTCGGGGCTGACAATAGAGACCACCCTTGAAGAGGCGACCATATTGCCAAAACCAATATTGATAAAACGCATATCTTTATTCCTCACTCAATATTTTGCACTTGTTCGCGGATTTTTTCCAGTTCGTTTTTCATGGCAATGACCAACCGTGAAATGGCGGTGTGGTTGGCTTTGCTACCCAGCGTATTGGTTTCTCTGTTGAGCTCTTGCATGAGAAAATCCAGTTTTTTACCGCACGGACTTCCCTCGCTCAGCATATCAAAGAAGGCTTCCACATGGGCATGGAGACGGGCGATCTCTTCGTCGACTGCCAATTTATCGGCGGCAATGGCACACTCGGTGAGAATTCTTTGCTCGTCAAGAACAATGCTATGGTCGGATAGTATTTGACGAATACGTGCCTCCAGCTTGTCGCGATAACTCGCAATGGCTTCTTTTGACAGCGCCGCCGCCTCATCTGCAAGAGATGCCACAACATTCATCTTTTCGCTGATATCGGCTCTTGTTTTTTCTCCCTCAAGTGTGCGCATTGCGTCAAACGCTTTGCAAGCCTCCGAGAGGGGCAAAAGCAAAACTTGCCACTCTTTGTCTGTGTCAAGGTCAGGCACTTCTGTATAAAACACGTCGGGGTGACGCGCCAGTCCCATGACGGAAATATCGTCTCTGACGCCTGTGGCGGCTGCCAGTTCGCGCAGGGCCTTCACATACGACTGAGCCCATTCAAAATTGACGGCAAGTGCGCCACTTTGGGCTTTATCCGCATAGGTGATATACACATCCACCTTGCCACGACTAATGGCATGGGTTTGCACATAATTTTTCACCTTATCTTCCAAAAAGAGATAGGCGCGGGGCATTTTGACGGTGCAGTCAAAATAGCGGCTGTTGACAGACTTGATTTCAACGGTAATGTCTCTTGCACCTTCCGTATATCGCGCACGGCCATACGCCGTCATGCTTTTTATCACTTTAGATACCTTCCTTCTTTTGCATGAACTCTTGCAATTCTAAAAAGAAACTTTCAACATCCTTAAATTCACGATACACCGAAGCAAATCGCACATAAGAGACGGCATCTATGTCTTTGAGGCGTCTGAGTACCATTTCTCCGATTTCCGTTGTACTCACCTCAAGCACCAAAAGATTGTTTAACTCATTTTCAATGGAGGCGACAATTTCGCCCACATTCACATTTTGACGCTTATAGCAGGCACGTTCAATGCCTGTCCTGAGTTTGTGGCGGTCAAAAAACTCCCTGCTTCCGTCTTTTTTTATCACGGTGACGGGGGCATTTTCCACAACTTCATACGTATTAAAGCGCCTACCACAGCCATTACATTCGCGACGGCGTTTGACGCTACCGTCTGCTGTGGGACGACTATCCAGCACTCGGCTATCCAGCGAGCCGCAACCGGGACATTTCATATTTTGCCTCCACATCATTTGGTCGATTCTACTCTAATATAACATTATAACATATTTATACGAATTTGTAAACCCCAAAAAATATTTTTTTGGTAGGATTTTTGAAGTGATCGTGATGGCGGGATAAAACATCACATTCAAATATAAAAGATAGGCACAGAGGGGCGTTCTGCGTGGGCAAAAAGAAAAAATAGCAAACTTTTTGGCATTTTGGTCTTTACTATTGG
>JAGBWH010000034.1 GCA_017629925.1 Clostridia bacterium | reverse complement strand
GGTTGGTTCGCTTCGCTCACGCGATATTGTTTGCATAGCAAACAGCGATATTATCTCGCACAGCGAGATAGCGATATTATTCTGCTGAGCAGAATAGCGATATATTCGCCTTTGGCGAATGTGGTGGAAAGTACGCTAAATATAAATCCTCACGCCGCGCAGTTCGCGGCATATCGCGCCGCAGGCATATCGCGGTTTTGTATATCTCGCCTTTGGCGAGGTATACCGAAGCATATCGCAAATCCGTGAGGATTTATATCGCTTTAGTTTGTCTGATAAGTCAGACAAACTAAACTTTCCAAAATTACGCTTTCTGTAGTAACCACTCCAGCACATACTGGATGTATTCATCCCAAAATGCCCAGGTGTGCGCGCCTTTGGATTCCCTGTAAGTGTAGTCATAGTGGAGTGTCTCAAACTTGGCTTTTAGGCGCAGGTTTCCTTCATAGAGCACGTCCTCTGTGCCAATGCCCATGTAAATACGAGGTTTTAGGGGATGGCTGTCTTGCATTTCCGCCAAAGCAAACAAATCATCTTCGGGTGGGATGACAATGTCTTCGCCAAAAATGCTTTTTAGGTCGTCTGGAAAACGATTCTTGCACCAGCCAATATCTGCCACAGCAGAAAGACCTGCAGCAGCACAGAAGGTTTCACATTCTCTTAGACCAATTTTGAGGGCACCGTATCCCCCCATTGAGAGACCTGCGATATAATGGTCCTCTCTTTTGGGTGAGATGTGTAGCATTTGCATGAGTATGGATGGCAGTTCTTTTGCTATGTAGGTGTAATATTTTCCGCCGTATTTCATGTTGGTATAAAAGCTTCTGTCAGCAAACGGCATGACCACGCAAATGCCATACTCTTGGGCATATCGCTCCACAGAGGTGCGGCGAAGCCAAATTGTATGGTTATCGCTGAGCCCGTGAAGCAAAAACAGGCATTTATATCCATCCCCTTGCTTTTCTCCGTTCTCTATGCCGATTTCACCTTTGGTGCTTTTCTGTGGCATGATCACATACACTTGCTGTTGCATGCCCAATGCTTCACTAAATATATTGAGTTCGAGTAATGCCATCTCTTTTATCTCCTTGTATTCTTCGTTTTTTTGTGTTATCTTTCAGACGTATCAATATGGCTTGTAGAAAGAATTACCCCCTGTGATATGAAAATCAGCAGGGGGTTTTTCTTCATTCATACAATTTTGACCAAGTCAAGTATGAAAATTAGTGGCAAATGCAACGTTCGGTATCTTTATCAAAGATGTGCATACGAGTAGTATCGAATGCCACTTTGATTTGGTGACCTGTGCGAGCGGTGGAACGAGCAGACACACGAGCAATGATGTTTTTGCCGTTGGTAGCATCTTCCATACCGTCAAAGCCCAGATACAGGAAGATTTCGGAGCCCATGAGCTCGGTCACTTCTACGCTGGCATCAATGGTGCTGTCTTGGAGAACGGCAAGGTGTGCTTCGTCTTCCATCACGCATTCAGGACGAACGCCCATGACCACTTCTTGGTCGATGTATTCTTTGAGGGCGGGGTTGTTTGCTTTATCAGCAGGGAGTTTGATGCTGTTTGTGCCAAAGTTGAGGTACAGATCGTTTTCTTTTTTGGTGAGTTTCGCTGTAATGAAGTTCATTTGGGGTGTGCCGATAAAGCCAGCAACGAACATATTTACAGGGAAATCGTAGAGGTTTTGAGGTGTATCAACTTGTTGAATGAGACCGTCTTTCATAACCACGATACGAGTCGCCATGGTCATAGCTTCTGTTTGGTCGTGCGTTACGTAGATAAAGGTGGTACCCAGTCTTTGATGGAGTTTGGTAAGCTCTGTTCTCATGCTTGCACGAAGTTTAGCGTCCAAGTTGGAGAGAGGTTCGTCGAGCAAGAATACTTTAGGTTGGCGAACGATAGCACGACCGAGCGCCACACGTTGTTTCTGACCACCAGACATAGCTTTGGGCTTTCTGTCGAGCAGGGGGCTGATATCCAGAATTTTTGCAGCTTCTTCAACGCGGCGTTTGATTTCTTCTTTTGGTGTTTTGCGGAGTTTCAGACCGAATGCCATGTTTTCATATACGGTCATGTGAGGATACAGAGCGTAGTTTTGGAACACCATGGCGATATCTCTGTCTTTAGGAACGATATCGTTTACGAGTGTGTCACCGATAAAGAGTTCGCCTTCGGAGATTTCTTCCAGACCAGCAATCATACGCAGGGTGGTAGATTTACCACAACCGGAAGGACCAACGAGAACGAGAAATTCTTTGTCTTTGATTTCCAGGCAGAAATCGGAAACGGCTGTAACGCCACCAGGGTATTTTTTGTAGATGTGTTTAAGGGACAAACTTGCCATAGGACAATCCTCCATGTTTCATACAAATCGTATGTTCTTTATTTTATTTTCCTTATATAGTATACCAAAATTTTGCCCAAATGAAAAGGTTTTAATTCTCCAAACTTTATTTTATGTATTTGTTAAACATTCACAAAAAATAGAGTATAAATGGAAAAAATAACCATTTCATTTGAGCAACAATTCTAATATATTAGAAAACTTTAGTTTTTCAGACCTTTTCTGGTGAGACCAATGCGCTGTTTTTTCACGTCTACACTCTTGACTCTCACTTCAATCACATCACCCACCGCCACGGCTTCGCTGGGGTGTCTGATGAATTTATCGGACATCTCGGAGATGTGGAGCAGACCGTCGTGGTGAACGCCGATATCAACGAATGCACCAAAGTCTACCACGTTGCGCACGGTACCGGTCAGCAGCATGCCTTCGGTCAAGTCCTCGATTTTCAGCACGTCTGTGCGCAGGCAAGGAGGCGGTGCCGCATCACGAATATCGCGACCGGGTTTGAGCAGTTCAGTCAAAATATCTTCAAGGGTAGGCACGCCACAGCCAAGTTCTTCGCACAGTTTTGTTTTGCCGTATTTATCCACGGACATGGGAAGCAAGCTCAGTTTGCTGGCTTTTACATCCTCTTCGGAGTAACCGAATTTGGTCAGCAGTTTGCGAGCAATATCGTAGGATTCAGGGTGAACGCCTGTGTTGTCGAGGATTTCGTCTGCGTCAGTGATGCGCAAAAAGCCTGCGCATTGTTCAAAGGCTTTTGCACCGATTTTCGGCACTTTGAGCAATTCTTTGCGAGACACAAACTCACCGTTGGCTTCACGATAAGCCACGATATTTTTTGCGGCTGCAGCACTAATACCTGCAATGTAGGAGAGAAGGGAGTAGGAAGCGGTATTGACGTCCACGCCTACGGAGTTCACACATCCTTCCACCACGCCACCCAAGGCTTCGCTGAGGCGGGCTTGCTTCATATCGTGTTGGTATTGCCCCACGCCAATGGCTTTGGGATCAATTTTTACCAGTTCAGCCAAGGGGTCCTGCAAACGTCTTGCAATCGAAACAGCAGAACGCTCGGTCACGTCAAAATCAGGGAATTCTTCCTGCGCCAATTTGGATGCGGAATACACAGAAGCACCCGATTCGGAGACAATGGTATATGTAACATCTTTTGCGGTATAGTCACGAAGAATATCTGCAATAAAGAGCTCGCTTTCGCGGGAAGCGGTACCATTACCGATGGCAACCACATCAATGCCCCATTTGCGGAGCAGACGAAGCACGATTGCGCGGCTGCCTTCCACATTCTTTTTCGGGCCATCCGTGGGATAGATGACAGCCGTTTCAAGCACTTTACCTGTGCGGTCAACCACCGCAAGTTTACAACCCGTACGGAAACCGGGGTCATAGCCGAGCACAGTTTTGCCCTTGAGAGGGGCTGTCATGAGCAGATTGCGGAGGTTATCGGTAAACACCTTCATTGCGCCTTCACAAGCATCGTCAAAGAGTTGTGCGCGCACTTCGCGTTCAAGGGAGGGGAAGAGCAAGCGACGATAACTGTCAAGGATGGTGTCTGCAATGATCTTGGTGGCGGGAGAATGGCTGTTGGTAATCACGTGAGCGGACAGTTTGGCAATGGCGAGTGCTTCGTCTAGTTCCAGAGATACTTTCAGGTATTCTTCCTTTTCGCCACGGTTAATCGCCAAAATACGGTGTTGACGAAGTTTGGAAATAGGCTCGGAAAAATCATAGTAGCCTTCATATACAGAATCGCCTTCTTTGTCTTGTTTGGAGACGATAGAGCCATGACTAAAGCACAACTCACGCAACATTTTACGATAGTCTGCGGTGTTGGCAATGTCTTCTGCGATAATATCGCACGCGCCAGCCAAGGCTTGCTCGGGCGTTTCAACACCTTTTTCTTCGCTGAGATAGAGCGCCGCTTCTTCCTCAAAGGTGCGCTCGTAGCTGTCTCTTTGCTCCATGATGAGCTGCGCCAAAGGCTCAAGTCCTTTTTCACGAGCCACAGATGCACGTGTTTTGCGTTTGGGACGGTAGGGCAGGTAGATATCCTCCAGTTCCACCAATGCCTTGGCATTTTGCAACGCCAGCGCAATTTCGGGTGTCATTTTTCCTTGTGCGTCAATCAAGGCGTAGATCTCTTCGCGGCGCTTGTCCATATTGCGCAGATAAGTTAAGCGGTCAAATAGCGTACGAAGGGTGACGTCATCCAGTGAGCCTGTTACCTCTTTACGATAACGGGCAATGAAAGGGATGGTATTGCCTTCGTCCATCAATTCAACGGTTTTGGTGACTTGGTCTTCTTTTAAGCCCAGTTCTTTTGCAAGTGTTTTGATAATGTCCATAGAAACTCCTTTATTTACACAACAATATAAAACAAAATGAAATTTCAGGCGTCCACAGCCTGCCGCAGGGCAGAGACTTCCTCATCTGTGAGATATCGCCATTGTCCTCTCCCCAGCGCAGGGTCGGCAGAAAGCGGCCCGAAACTGATGCGCTCAAGGGTAACAATACGGTTGCCAATCGCGCCGAGCATACGCTTGATTTGGTGGTATTTGCCTTCTTTTAGGCAAATTTCGCCTCCCATGCGATCGGGGGTGGGGTATAGGGTGGAGGGGAGAAGCACGTCCCCGTCTTTTAGGGTGAGCCCCTCGGAAAAGATTTGCTCAGCATCCGCGCGAAGTGGCTCAGCGCAGGTAAAACGATACCGCTTTTCCACATGACGGCGAGGGGAGAGCAAAAGGTGAGAGAGTTGCCCGTCGTTTGTCAGGAGCATCAGCCCCGTGGTATCTTTATCCAGCCTGCCACACGGAAAAAGATGACGGCTCTGCAACGCTGTATCAAGGAGCTCCACCACCACGGGAAAATGCCCGTCTTCGGTTGCACTCACATACCCCTCTGGCTTGTTGAGCATAATATAGAGGAAGGGCGTGTGGGTGATGAGTTGCCCCATGTAGTAAATTTCGTCCGTCTCAGGGGAGATGTGCTTTGCGGTGTCCTTTTCCACTTTGCCGTTGACGATAATTTGCCCAGCACGTGCGGCGCGCCCTGCTTCCTTGCGAGAGGCGATGCCATTTTCGGACAAAAATTTGTCAATTCTCATAAAACCCCCCGTTCTTTTCGTAATTTTTATGACTTACCAACGATTGAGTACCTTTTCGGCAAATCCAATTTCGCCACCAAGTGAAACACATTCGCCATCGCCCAGCACAGAGACCGACAGCAAACCCATATAACGATTGTCTGCCACGGTCAAGCAGTGGCCCGTGCGAAAGTGGATGTGGCTTATTCATGCTCGCGCCACTTTGCCTTAAAAAATGTCAAAAAGCATATCTTCAAATAAACAGTATACCATATAATGTGGGATTTGTAAACCACCCCCCGGTGAAAAAGTTTGCACCCCAAATAAAAAAATGCGCTCAAGGCGCAATCTATGGTAAAAAAGAGCAAGGATAACCTTGCTCTTTTTTGTCGATATGCCTCGCTTTGCTGCGAACCCCCAAAACTCGCAATGCTCGTTTCGGGGACCCCCAGCCGCTCGAGCGTGATGTAAACCCCTTTGCAAAAACATTCTTTCTCGCCCGAAGGGCATATCGAGCGCGTCAGCGCATATCGAACGCCGCAGGCGTATATCGAAAATCCCGCAAGGGATTTATATCGACGCGTGTTCTCCTCGCGGAGAACACGCAAATCCATTTATGATGTAATGAGTAGCCTTGAATACCCGTCAAGCGTGTAGGTTTGGTCGGGCTCGTCTAAGGCATCTTCGGGCAGGTCGTTGGCATCTATGATGCGATCAAGCGGGGTGTGGTAGCGTTTGGCGATGCCCCATAGGGTGTCTCCATCTTTGAGATACGCCGCTATAATTTCGCCCTCCGAGGAAGGGAAAGGTTGGTCTTCCTCCAATGTCATCTCTGTGGCAATACGAACAGTGCGTTTTTTGGCGCAGGCGACACACATGCTCATTTGAAACTCATAAAACAGTTTCCCACTATCCAGTCTGCCCTCTGCGGGGGAAAAGGTCATATGGGTCTCAAAATCGGTGTCGTCGGTCACACCTTCAATGAGAGGGAAGGTGGCGGAAATGGGGGCGTCAAAACTGTAACTTGTCATCGAGGGCTCACTCGCACCATCTCTTGGCGTGGTGGAGAGTAGCATGGTGACGTGGGCGGTGGTATTCGCTTCTATTTTGCCGTCACTCATGCTAAGCGTGGGGCTCTCTGCGGTGACAAAAGTATCGGCCACAGAAATGGCGTCCTCAAGCTCCTCGCCTTTGCGCTCAACCTCGCCTTCGCAAGGGAAGATGCCACGCGCCACGCCCAAATGCTCCCATACCGTTTGCTCTTCCTGCTTGACATGACAGGGATAAAACGGAGAAAATGCATCGGTGACAGGCTGGTAGAGTTGATTTAGAAAATAGCATCCCTTTTGGCAGGTGGACAACTCAAAAAGAACATTTTGCTCTCCGCCGCTTTCCGTGATATTGCCTTCAAGTGAGAGGATCTCTCCTTGACAATAGACATCAACATCACCGTCGGGGCAGGGGGGGAGTTGGTCCTCAAAGGGTATTTTGCCCCAAATGGCAAAGGGGGTGCCGTCCTCACCCACACACAGCCCTTTCACTTTGATTTCTCCCTTCGCCACAAAACGGTCGCCTTGCTTTTCTATTCCGCCTATGAGCATTCCGCCTTCATAGAAAAGCAAGCGAAGCGGGCCTGCGCCCTCGGCTTTGAGTGAGAGCGTTTTCTTTTCTCTGTCACCTTCAAAGGGAAATGCCATCCTTGACGGCAGGGTGCTTTGGAGCATTTCTAAATCCTCTTCTGCGGAAAAGGGGGATGTGTGGGTGGGAGACCAACCACGCGCTTTCCCTGCAATCGTTCCCTTCACTTGCACCCGTCTTGGCCCTAAAATACGGCAAGACACATTCTCTACCTTGCAGTCTCCGTAGAGTTTCGTCTCTCTCAGGTCTGCTTGACCTACATTGACCGCCCATTCGTAATCAACAGGCACATTCACGGCATTGGCTTTGCCTTCTTGGTCGCAATAGACCACCGTGAAGACACAACTCCCCGCAAATTCTGCCCGTCCGTTGCCTAAAAATTGCCCCGCAGGGAAAATGGAACATCGCAGGGTGAGCACACGGCGAATTTCGGATAGATAATCGGGCAATGTATACTCTGTGGCACAGTCTACATACACCACACCGGGCGAAAATTCCTGCTCTGCCCCCGTGGTTGTGGGTTTATTTGATTGATCCATAAACGTCTCCCTTACCTTTTTTGTTACATTCTATGCACAAGCCCTCTGTTTCATACGAGAAAAGGGGAAATTTGCTTCTTGACTCGCTCCCATATTATTTTTGCCATTTTGCCTTTCTTCCTCTTGACAACATCAAAAATAAAAGTATAATATAATTGAGAAAAAATGTAAATTTCATGGGGAAAGTGGCATTTTGCCCCCTATGAAAAGACACAAAAAAAGGAGATGTATCTATGAAATTTATCCCTTCTCTTGATCCGCATTTTGCGCCAATGTCTCTGGTGCTTGACGAGTATGTTCGTCGCACGTCATCTCTTTCCCACCACACGCTTTATGTGACCGTAGAGCGTAACGATGGATATAATTACGCCTTCACACTCCCCGTCTCTGACAGCGCAGAGGACCTGCCTGAAGCCAAACGCATGGCAGAGCGCATGGTGAAATCCGTGCTGTGGGTTGTGGGTGGTTTTAAGGTGTATGTGGCAGGTGACAAAGATATATTTGACCATATTCACAGTGCATACAGTCCGAGTGGCACTCGTGAGTTTGACTACTACTTCATGCAACGCGTCTATGAAAAGCCCTTTGAGGTTTTGTATGTGGAAGTGGACCAGCTTCCCCCTGAGAAAAAATGCACAATGGCGATTGGTGGCCATCTGGACGGCTGTCGCATCGGGTTTGATGCGGGCGGAAGTGACCGCAAGGTCAGCGCCGTAATTGACGGCGAGGTGGTCTATTCCGAAGAGGTGGTTTGGTCTCCCAAACTCATGAGCGATCCCAACTATCACTATGGCGAAATTCTCACCGCCATGAAAACTGCCGCCTCCAAAATGCCTCGTGTGGATGCCATTGGCGTGTCCTCTGCGGGTGTGTATGTCAATAATCGCATTATGGTCGCTTCTCTCTTTGTGAAAGTGAGCGACGAAGATTTTGAACGCCAAGTCAAAACCATGTACATAGATGTGGCACGTGAAATGGGTGAAGACATTCCCTTGGAAGTGGCAAACGACGGTGATGTCACCGCCCTTGCAGGCGCACAAGAACTCGGTTGTGGTAAAGTTTTGGGTGTCGCAATGGGTACAAGCGAAGCTGTGGGCTACATCAATGCTGAGGGCGGGCTCAACGGCTG
>JAGBWH010000033.1 GCA_017629925.1 Clostridia bacterium | reverse complement strand
CACTCATGGCTCTTTGTGCGCCTGCTTCTTGCGCCTTTGCCACCTGCACTCTTTGTCTGGGTTGGCTTTTAGGCATCACGGTGAGCACACCACGAACGGTCCATTCTCTCACGTCATCTATCATCTCATCAAACATTTGAGAGCCAACAATTCTAAATTCACTCACGGGGTTGCGTTGAGCGTATGCGTTGAGCCCCACATCTCCTTTGAGTTCTTCCATGGCATCGAGGTGTTCCATCCATTTGGCATCCACGTTGCGCAGCAAAATAATGCGCTCAATTTCTCGCATGGTTTCGCTGCCAATGAGTTGGTCTTTTTGGTGGTAGCATTCAAGTGCGCGCTCGGTGAGGACTTCGGCGAGGTCAATCTCACCAAAACTACCGGACACTCTTTCATTTGCTGTTAAAAGAATTTGCAGATAAGTGCCTTGCATCATGATGGGCGTGAGGGCCTCATCGGGATGCGCCTCTCGGATTTCCGCTAAATTGCGCGCCACAGACGCCACAATCATGCCTTCGATTTTTTCGCGCAGGTCGATGCCATCAAGCACCTCATTTCTTTCTTTATAAATGAGTTGGCGTTGCTGGTTAATGACATCGTCATATTCCAGCACATTCTTTCTTCTTTCAAAGTTATTGGATTCCAGCTGCTTTTGAGCATTTTCAATGCCGTTTGCAAGCATCTTAAACTGGATGGGCGTGTCCTCGTCCAGCCCCATATGAGTGGAGAGGGCAAGCATACGATCCGCGCCAAACAAACGAAGCAGATCATCTTCAAAAGACAGATAAAAGCGTGATTCGCCAGGGTCCCCTTGACGACCGCTACGACCACGGAGCTGGTTATCAATACGACGGCTTTCGTGACGTTCTGTGCCAAGGATAAACAAACCGCCTGCCGCGCGGACTCTATCGGCTTGGGGAGCAATTTCGGCCGTGTATTTTTCCACCAAGGTGGCAAACAGGGCTCTTGCCTTTAGCACTTCTTCGTCGGTGGTTTCGTCCATGCCATAGGCGCGAATAATCATCTCTTCCGCCATCCCTTGACGGCGCATTTCTGCTTTAGCTAAAAATTCGGGATTGCCCCCCAGCATAATGTCTGTACCACGGCCTGCCATGTTGGTAGAGACGGTAACTGCCCCCACTTGACCGGCTTGTGCGACGATTTCTGCTTCTTTTTCGTGGTATTTTGCATTGAGGACGGTGTGTTTTATACCTGCTTTTGTGAGCAGTTTTGAGAGTTCTTCGGATTTTTCAATGGAAATCGTACCCACAAGCACAGGTTGTCCCTTCTCGTGGCATTCCTTGATTTGCTCCACAATGGCGCGCAATTTGCCCGCTTTTGTGCGATAGAATCTGTCGGTATGGTCAAGCCTGATCATCGGCTTGTTGGTAGGCACTTCCACCACATCAAGACGATAGATTTCTCTGAATTCTCTGTCCTCGGTGAGCGCAGTACCCGTCATGCCCGAGAGTTTGCGATACATACGGAAATAGTTTTGGAAGGTAATGGTTGCCAGCGTTTTTGATTCTCTTTGCACACCCACGCGTTCCTTGGCTTCAATGGCTTGATGAAGGCCATTGTTATATCGTCTGCCGGGCATCAAACGCCCCGTGAAGGTGTCTACGATGACGATTTGGTCATCTTTTACCACATAATCCACGTCTCTTTTCATGATACCGTGGGCACGAATGGCTTGGTTGATGTGGTGGTTTAAGGTCGTGTTTTCAGGATCAGACAGGTTTTCAATACCAAAGAATCGCTCTGCTGCTGCAATACCGCGTTTAGTCAAAATTGTGGTATTGGCTTTTTCGTCCACGATATAATCCGCATCCACCTCTTCTGCTGCGTCGGATTTCGCATCAAGTTCGCGAATGACGTGCTTTTTGAGTCTCCTTGCGAATTGGTCTGCTTTTTCGTATAGGTCTGTGGATTCATCGCCACCACCTGAAATGATGAGAGGTGTTCTGGCTTCGTCAATTAAAATGGAGTCCACTTCGTCCACAATGGCAAAGTGATGACCTCTTTGCACCTTTTGATGACGATAGAGCACCATGTTATCGCGCAGGTAGTCAAATCCGAACTCGTTATTGGTACCGTAGGTAATAT
>JAGBWH010000032.1 GCA_017629925.1 Clostridia bacterium | reverse complement strand
GTCGTTTTCATAAACGTACAGCTTGAAATCTTCTGCTGCACCGCTCATCATTTCTTTTGCAACGGTCACCGTGAAGTTTTCAGGCTCCATATACAGATAGAGTGCACGTACAGAGGAATTGATAAAGAGATAGTTTTGGCATTCCACGATATAGCTATCCGCACCAATGACAATACCTTTTACGTGTTTTGTGCCTGAAAAAGCTTGGGGGGCGATGGCTGTGATGAGATTTTCTTCCTCACCAAATGTTTGGGGAATGACCAAAACCGTCATACTATCACCAAGCGCAGTCACACCGGACACCGCCCAAGTGCCGTCGGGTTGAGAGGTATAGATAAAATAATCATCTGCCTTGGTTTCGGGCACAAAGTTTTTGAGCGTATCCAGTTCAATTTGCACCATTTCTTGTGCTACCGCAAACGAAAAGGTATATTTTTCGATTTCTCCACCAAACAGTTCTGCCATGAGTGGGCTGGCCACAAAGTCATCGTAGACATCGGGGTGAACAGCACAAACCTTTTGCTCAGGTAGTTGAGACGCAGGGGGGAAGGTTTCGGGGGGATTGCCGAAGAAAGTAAATTGATTTAAGCCTTTGAGCCCTTGAAAGTAGGTATCGCTTTCATGATAGAGCACATGGCGGTAGCTTTCCCCTGCGGGGAATACCAAATATGCCAATAGCTTGCATTGCTTCAAAGCCGACTCCGACAGGGTGCTGACGGTCATGCCTCTTGCCGTGGCGGGGAGTACAATACTATTCAGACGGCGGGAGGTGCCTACCACATCGCAGAGCATCAATGTGCCATCTTCCAGACGGCGGAACACAAAATCGCCTTCGCGAAATGTATAACCGGTCATGGCTGTCACATCTTCTGCGAGGAAGGTGTCGGCAAGCCCCTCTTCTCTGATAATCTCTTCCGCCAAACGAACGGTATGGAGCAAAACGCCGCCGTCATTGAGATGGAAGTTGCTGTCATAGAAATAAATATGCTCCATGACGGCATCTTTGGGGGTGCCGAGGATCTCACAGGAAAGTTTGGTTTTAAGCCAACTGAGCAAATTGGCGGAAAGCGCATCAAGTTGCTCTCCTTTGGTCATGAGGCTTTCGCTATCGTAGACCACCGACAAATCGTTGACAGGACAGAAGGTGTAATACACCGATGCCCCGACTTTTTCGATGTCGCTGATGTAATCATTGAGATAGTCCACAAAATCCGAGCTGTAAATGCTTTGGTCCAGCACCACGGGATGGCTCATATCATAGCCTTGCCCCATGATGTTGTTGTATCTGGGAAAGAGGGTTTTATCAATATCGCCATAGCGATTAAAGTTTTTGGCATTGTATACGCCCTCAGGGTTGGGGGCGCCATTTTGGGCATACCCTCTTTTTTCTTGTGTGAATTTCCAGAGGGAGCCCCATACATCATAAAGATTTTCCCCTTCAAGGTCAAAAATCATGGAGGGGTTATCATCTAAGGCTTTGAGAGCAGATAAACCGTTAAAATAGAGCGACAGGGTTTGCTCGTCCAGTTCAGGTGCCAAAATCACAATATCATCTTCTCTGATATGGTCTCTTGACAGGTCGAGCATGATTTTGGTGCCAAGGTCGGCATAAAGACCAAAGTTGACCACCTCGTAGCCCGTGGCTTGCTCAAGCAGCGCACTATCCAGCCCAAAGGCAACGCTGGAGCCACCCACCACGACAATTCTCTTGCCGTCCAAATTTTCCAGACGGTCAAATTTTTCATTTAATGCGCCATAGAACGTATCGCTGTATTGGGGGGGTGTGGTAAACGCCACTACCGGTATGAGTAGTAATGGTGTAAGAATGAGTAAAGTCACAAGTACAGCTACCGTGACGATAATACCTTTTTTCACGTGTCACATCCTCCCTTCTTAGAATTGGAAATAAATAAAACTGCTGGTCAAATCGTTTTGCATGAGAATGGTCCATGCCAAAGCCACCATCCAAACGACCAACACAACCACGCCACTACGGGTGACAACCTCGCCTTCGTCAGGCTCGTTCCAATGGCGTATGGCTTGGTCAAGCAGTCCGAGCAATACCACAGACAAAATGGTAATCACCATACCCACAGGCGTCATGCCCATCACCTTGAGTGCCTCTGTCAAAGAGAAACTCCAAGCAGAGGGGGTAAATAGGTTTTTGAGCAAAGCCACCATATCTGTGGTGGAATTGGCACGGAAAAACAGCCATGCAAAGTTCACCAAAATAAAGGTGTTCAGACAACGCACCGCACCGAGCACAGGGTTTTTGGAAGAAATCCCCATGCGAGAAAATAGTTTCTCGCGCAAAGGAAATGTCAAAATACCAATGATTTGATACAGGGCATGAAGCATACCCCAAATCACAAACGTCCATGCCGCACCATGCCAAAATCCGCTGACGAAAAATACAATAAAGACATTGCGCAAATGCTTCCATTTGGCGCAACGGCTACCACCCAAGGGGAAATAGATATAGTCTCTGAACCATGTAGAAAGGCTGAGGTGCCATCTGTTCCAAAATTCGCGCACAGTTTTAGCACGATAGGGGTGGTCAAAGTTTTTCATGAGATGAATGCCCATGATACTTGCGCAACCAATGGCAATATCGGTATAGCCTGAGAAGTCGCAGTAAATTTGCACGGCAAAGAGTACCGTTGCCAACACAATCGAAAGGCCGGGCACAGGGCTTTGCGCATCCACGCCGTTATAGATGGCGTTGACATACACGGCAATCAGGTCAGCCACCACGATTTTCTTAAAAAAGCCCAGCGCCATTTTGCGCAGCCCTCTTTGGACGTCATCGCGCGTGATGGGCATAAATTCCTTCAGTTGAGGCAGTAGGTTACCAGGTCTTTCGATAGGGCCTGCTACCAGCTGTGGGAAGAAGGATACAAACAGCGCGTAATAGCCAAAATGACGCTCGGTCTTGATATCTCCACGATACACGTCAATGGCGTAAGACAGGGTTTGGAACGTATAAAAAGAAATACCTACGGGGAGCAAAATGTTCATGGGGTGATACACGAAATTTCTCTTGGTTAAAAAGGCAACCAAACTCACCCCTGAGGACATGAGGAAATTGGCGTATTTGAAATAAAACAACACGCCCAAACTTGCCACGAGTGTCAAAAGCAGACATAGCTGTTTTTGTCTTTTGAGATTGCGCAAAAAGCGGTCATCTGCCTCGCCCTGTTCTTTGGCTTTTTCTTGTCTGGTATTGAGGTTTTCAATTCTGAGCGAGCAAAGCCAAGACACGATGGTGGTAAACAGAATGAGTACAATCAGTTCCCATTGGCTATATAGGTAAAAGAAATAGCTTGCCGCCAAAAGAAAAATCCACGCCATATTCTTGCCCACTTTTCCCCCCACACGACGAGAGATAAAGTAGCCAAGCAATACCAAAGGATAAAAGATTAAGAAAGCAATGGAATTAAACGTCATGACGCTTCCCCCTTTCTCCTTTCAGATGAATCGCCAGTCCCACCGTGGCAGAGAGCAACAAAAGGGCGAGCAATTCTTCAAGAGAATACTGCGCGCAAAGCATGAGGACGGTCAGCCCTACATGAAAGAGCAACACCGCCACCGCCAGTATTTGGCGCACAAGCGACTTATGACAGAACAGAGTGGCAACATAAAGGGCAAGGATACAGCCCAGCAGTACATCCACCCACACATTTGCAAAGCATTGCATGAAAATATCCTTTCTCATTTTACAGAAACAGGCAGCCGCAAAGGGCTGTTCGCCTTGTCTTGCGGCTGCCTTGCCTACATGAATAATGATATAAATCCGACTATCTTACCATTTGCAGCCGGGGAAATTCGTGCCGAGTGCTGTAGAAGTGGTGTATTTCACTTCGAGGCCCAGCGCTGCGCAAAGTTCAAGATAGAATTGATAGGTGTGCAGCACTCTACCTTGGTCGGTCAGATGGTGCGCGTCGTTGTTGAAGCACTTGTTCCAATCAAAGATATGGTTGCTGCAAGAGCCAAGTACATCTACGCCATACAGTTCAGCGATACGAGCATCATACGCTTTTTGTCCTGCGGAGGTGATACCTTCACCCACGATCGCATTGCGGTTCACAGGAGCGAAGCCGAAGTAGGTGGTAACGCCATTCTTTTCGTGGGTGTCCAGCACAGCCTTTACAAGAGGAGCGTAGGTGGTGATGTTAGAGCCAACGGTGCTGGCTTCTTTTTCATCTGCCACATAATCGTTGAAGTTTACTTTATGTGTAGGGGTGCCGTTTTTGGTGGTGTCCTTGCCTGCTTGTGCAATCAAGTCACCATCTTGGTCAACGATAGAGTATTTGCCGGGGTAAGTGACTTGGAAAGCATTTTGCTCGGCGCCTGTGAAGCTGTTGTAGGCGAGGTAGTTGCTTTCTCCGAGACCATAACGTTGCTTATTAAAGTCAGCCAAACCGTTAAAGTAGTCTGTGTAGTTGGCAATATCTACATGACGGTAGATGTTGTATACACCCTCGGTGTCTCTAAAGATTTTGAAGGTGTCCAGTTTGCCACCACCCATGGTGTAGGCAGAGGAGTTTTCAGGTGCATAGATGAGGATGTCGCCTGCGCCAAGTTCGGCGGTGAGGGCTTCCAGATACAGGCGCATAGAGGTGGTACGAATGGTACCGTAGTTGATCACGTCGTATTGACCATCCAGCAAAGCTTCCAGATACTTGGATGCCACGCCCCACAATGTGGAAGAGCCGGAAAGGATGACCAAACGAGGTTGGGTAGCAGATACCACGGCATCCCATTTCACACGATACATACCATCAAAGGTATTGGTGTAGCGAGGAGCCATCGTTGCATTGAGGTAGAAATGATGGAGATTGCTGTATGTTGCGGCGTCAAAGGCTTCGTTGGCGATTTTCAGCACGCTGTCAGAGAAATACAGGGTGTCAAGGCCGGAGCAACCCACGAAAGCACCATCTTGCACTTCTTTGATGGATTTGGGAATGACCAAAGTCTTCATGCTGGTCTTGCCATTGAAAGCACCTGCTTTGACTGCTACAACAGGCTTGCCATTGTACATAGTGGGCAGTACCACGGTTTCATCATTGCCACTATAGGCAGTAATGATGTAGCCTTGGAATTTAGCGGTTTCTGTTACAGTGTGTTTGCCACCAACCCAGCTGGTGTAGGAGTAGGTGAAGCTCACGGTGTAAGAGGAGAAGGAGAATTGAGCCGCCACATTTTCGGGAGCCCAAATGCAGTAGAGGTCAGTTTCAGCTGTGCCATCCAAAGTGACTTTGGAGCCCAAGCTGTAAGATTTACCTGTGCCATCAGGCATGGTGTTGTATTCTACGAGAACGTAGCCACTTCTTTCAAAGGTGCCGTCATCCCATTTGCAGTTGGGAGCGGAATAGAAAGTGAGGTCAAGTTCTTCGCGGATGGTGGCACTGGAGCCATCATTGAGGTGGTAAACAAAGGCAGGGCGAGCCATTGTGACTTGCACTTGGTAGCTTGTTTGCACATTTGCCACAGTGATTTTGCCTGTTTTGGGATCATATTCGCCGCCAATGACGGAAGAGACGAGATAACCCTTGGCGGGAGTGATGGTAAATTCAACCGTGGAGCCTTTTTCTGCCACAACAACAGTGGAGCCTTCAACGGTAAAGTTTTTACCGGTCACGCTGACTTGTACCAAATTCTCAGACAAAGCGGTGGATACGGTAATCTCCATGTGGTCTTTGATATTTTCGATAGTGAGCACGCCTGTTTCGATATCGTAGGTGCCTGCGCTCACACCGGAGATCACATAGCCGGCAGCAGGTGTCAGTTTGAAAGTGACAGTTTGACCTGCGGTGGTTTCTTGTTTGTTACCACCTTCAGCGGTGAAGTTGGAGCCGGTCAATGTGACGTCGATTTTGCCTGCACGAGCGGTTTCTACCACAATTTGGGTGTCTTGTGTCACGTTTTCAACTTTCACTTTGCCGGAGTCAGCATCGTATGTAGCACCGGAAACGCTTGTAATCATGTATCCGCTTTTGGGGAATACATAGAAGGTAACGTTTCCGCCATAAGGAACGGTTTTAGATGTGGGTGCATCGGGAGAATTGAGTTGGCTATGTTCATCCAACACAATAGAAACGACGCAAGAGGTGGGTTGCTCGGTAGTAGTGGAGGTGGAGCCGGAGGGGGTATTTGTGGTAGCATCAGGATTTGTGGTGGGTTCTTCTGATACTCCGCAAGATGCTAATGCGGGCACGAGCATCGCCATCAAAAGCACAGCAGCTAAAAGTCTGAGTATTGTTTTCATGATGTTTCCTTTCAAAAAATAAATAATTAGGGGTTTCGCATATATTTTAACATAAATATGAATAAGTGCGCAACTATTTTGCTCAAAAAAACGGATGACTTCATAACCAATCTTTTATGTGGTTTTTTGTGAATTATCACGAATGAAAAAGAAAGGGGTTGTCAAATAGTCAAAAATGTATTACAATAAACAAGAACCTATCTCACAAAGAAAGTGGTAAAGCCATGTCATCTCTTTTAGAAAACAGTATCCGCGAGTGCGCCAATGCTTTACACCAAACAGCCGACAAACACCTGCTTTTCGGTGGTGCATTAGACGGAATGAAACACCATATCACCTGCTTTATCACCCTCATTCGCCAAGCCCTTTATCCTATGGTGTATGGCAGATGTACTATCTGCGAAGACCAAAGTGGCAATGTGGAAGCCTGCCTTTTGGCAGCGGGCGAAAAACTATATCTGCTGTGCCAAACTGCCATGGATGGCAAAACCACAAAAGGGGGCAAAACGGCTGAGGAGGTGGCGGCAATGTTTTTTGAGCTGCTCCCCGATGCAGCCGAGCGATTAAAAGAGGATGTCAGAGCCGCCTATCTCGGCGATCCCGCCGCGCAAAGCGAGGAAGAAATCCTCTGCGCCTACCCTACTTTTGAGGCGCTTAGCGTTTTTCGTCTTGCCCATATTCTATACACCTTAGAGGTGCCGATTTTGCCTCGAATGATGACGGAATACGCCCACCAGCGCACCGGCATTGATATTCACCCGGGTGCCACCATTGGTAAACGCTTTTTTATTGACCACGGCACAGGAGTGGTCATCGGCGAGACCTGCATCATCGGTGACGATGTGAAAATCTATCAAGGGGTAACACTTGGCGCAAAAAGTTTTGCCACCGACGAGCAAGGTCACCCCATCAAAGGGGTACACAGGCATCCTCGCATTGGCAATGGCGTTGTCATTTATGCAGGGGCAACCATCCTTGGGGGCGACACCTATATCGGTGATGGTGCTGTGATTGGTGGCAATATATGGCTCACCCGATCCGTGCCTGCAAAAGCCATTGTAACCAACCAAGGCATTCGCTTGCCCGAAGACTAATTTTGCCCAAACGAAAGTGTAATTTTGAATGGAAATTATCTATTTTAGTGAAATACCCCCCTCTTTTGCGCCATCGATTGTGGCTTTGGGGCAGTTTGACGGTATGCATATCGGTCATAAAGCATTGATAAAAGAAACGGTTTTGCAGGCAAAAAGCAAAGGCTTGCTTCCAAGCGTTTTTACCTTTTCTTCCCCGGCACATAAAGGGATGCCTACCCTTCTTCCCAAAAAAGAATTGTATAAACAAATGGAGGAGATGGGCATTGAACGCGTCTTCGAAGCAGAGTTTACCCACATCTCATACATGAGCCCCGAAACCTTCGTTTGTGAGTTTTTGCTGGCATTTTGCCATGCAGAGCGAGTGGTCTGCGGATACAATTTTCGATTTGGCAAAAAAGCCGTAGGCGATGCAAAAGAACTACAAAGGCTTATGGCCTCCCATGGAAAATCCGCTTATGTGCTCCCTCCTGTTTTGCTGGGAGAGACGCCTGTTTCCTCTACCGAGGTAAGGCTGGCGCTCAGCGAAGGCAATGTGGGAAAGGCAACAGCGTTGCTCGGTGAGCCATACGCTCTGTTTGGAGAAATCACTCACGGAAAGGCGCTGGGGAGAACACTTGACTTCCCCACCCTAAATATCCCCATCAAGTCCGATTTTCTCGTACCAAAGAAGGGGGTTTACATCTCAAAATCTAAAATTGGCGAAAAAACATATCCCTCTATCACCAATATTGGGCAAAGACCAACGGTGGATGTAGGGGGCGAAATAAACTGCGAAACCTTCTTGCTCTGTGCCAATGGTGATTTTTACGGCGCGTATGCAAGGGTAGATCTGCTGCATTTTATCCGTCCCGAAAAAGCCTTTTCTTCTACCGAGGAACTAAAAACCCAAATCGAGCAGGATGTGGCGCAAGCCAAAGCCTATTTTCATATAAAGGAATAAACAAAGTGAAGAAAATAAAACCCTGTGTACTTCGGTCTTGTGCCCTCCAAATCGCGTGGGTGTGTCTCTTTTTCTCGCTTCTCCCCTTACTCTCAGGCTGTACAAAACCATTAGTCGAATATAGCCTTGTGCGCTATGATTGGTTTGATACGGTCGTGTCTGTAAAGGGATACGAAGACAAAGAAGAGCATTTTGACCGCGCCATGGAAGTCGCTCTCCCCCTACTTGACACCTATCACAAATTGCTTGATATCTACCACACCTACGAGGGCGTAACCAATCTCGCCACCTTAAATCAAATGGCAGGCAAGGGCGAGGTGAAGGTATCAAAAGAATTGATGGATTTTTTGCTATTTAGCAAAGAGATGCATCAAAAAACAAATGGGAAAGTCAATATTGCCATGGGCAGTG
>JAGBWH010000031.1 GCA_017629925.1 Clostridia bacterium | reverse complement strand
TGAAACAATATGATTCACTTCACTTTTTATATAGAGGTTTTAACATGGGCGAATTTGGGATTGCATTATCCAATGTATCTTTGACACTCGCGTATGTGATACTGGGTTTTTGTCTTTGTAAATGCAAAAAAGCGGTGGCAAATCATCTGCCGACCATGTCTTCGGTATTGATCTATTTGGGTTCACCTTTTTTGGTGATGTCCTCCTTTTTGAAACTGGAATACTCACCGCAAACACTTGGCAAAATGGGGCTTTTCTTTTTGGCTGCCATGGTTCTCCAGGGGGCTTTCATGGCATTGCTCTACTTTATTTTGCACAAGAAGATGCAGGATTTTCGATACCGTATATGCACAATGGCGTCCGTGATGGGCAATGCAGGCTTTTTTGGATTGCCGATTGTGAAAGCTTTGCTCCCGGATCATCCAGAGGTGCTTTGCTATGCTTGTATGTATATCGTGTCTATGAATCTCATGGCATTTACAATGGGTGCATACCTTGTGACTGGACAAAGAAAATATATGACGCTCAAAGCCGCCATCATCAACCCCACAATGATTGGGTTACTGATTTCCCTTCCCTTGTTTGCGTTTGAGGTGTTTCCGCTTATCGCATCTCACGTGCCCGCTGCGGTCACGGGGATTGAAGCCATGGCTTCGCTCACCACCCCGATTTGCATGATTATTTTGGGTATTCGCTTGGCTACGGTAGACCTAAAACTGCTCTTTTCTCGCGGGATGGTGTATTTTGCTTGCGCATTAAAACTGTTGGTATTTCCGCTGTTTGTATATGCGATATCTCTCTTATTCCCCCTCGACGAAGCGTTCCGCGGGGCATTGTTTATCCTGTCCGGCACGCCTTGCGCTTCACTTGTGTTAAATTTGACAGAAATTCACGAGACGGAAACCGGCCTTGCCGCCAACTGCGTGCTGGTCAGCACCCTGCTTTGCGTATTGACCATTCCGCTACTTGCGCTTTTGCTGTGAGATGAGCGATGACCTATCAAATGACACTATGCCCTGCTCCGTTCCAAAGCATTGCAGAGGGCAAGAAAACCATTGAACTGCGCCTTTTGGACGAAAGGCGAAAGCCCATTCGAGTGGGAGACCTGATTTGTTTTACTTTAGAGGGTCACCCCGAACAGACACTTTTGGTAAGGGTAGTTAAACTTCATATCTTTCCAAGTTTTGACCAGCTATATCAAACCCTTCCCTTGACGCTTTGCGGATATGCCGAAGAGGAAGTGGCGCAAGCCTCTCCCAAAGACATGGACCAATACTACTCAAGAGAAAAACAAAGTCAGTTTCAAGCACTCGGAATTGAGTTTTCCTTGCTTTGAGACACACAACCCCGATTTTTTAACAAAAATGGCAGGGGTTTTTAGTTGAAAATAAAAATTTGATGAAAATAAAGGTTGTTTAGTCATGTTAAAACGGTTCTTCAGATACTACAAGCCCCACAAAAAGCTCTTGGCTTTAGACCTGCTTGCGTCTATGTGCGTGGCGGCGCTTGGGATCGTGTATCCCATGATTACAAGAAGTATGCTCAATGATTATATCAAAAATGAAAAGTATAATTTGATTATTGCTTCCGGTATTTTATTGCTTATCATTTACATCATTCGTATGCTCCTCAACTACTTTATCCAGTATAAAGGGCACGTGATGGGTGTAGCCATTCAAGCGCAAATGAGAAGTGATTTATTTAATCACCTTGAAACGCTCCCCTATTCTTTCTACGATGATAATGAAACGGGCAAAATCATGTCACGCATGACCAATGACCTCATGGATATCAGCGAACTCGCTCACCATGGGCCTGAAAACTTGCTCATTTCCAGCATTTCCATTATTTGTGCTTTTGTTTATCTCGCATCCATTCACATTTGGCTGACGCTGATTGTGTTTGCTTGTGTACCGTTTTTGCTCCTCATTGCCTTTACGCTCCGCAAACGCATGAGAAGTGCTTTCCAAGAAAGCCGCAAATCCATTGCACAAATCAACGCTTCGCTCGAAAGCAGCATTTCCGGTATTCGCGTGACGAAAGCATTTGACAATGCTGAAATTGAATCTCAAAAATTTGAAGAAGGCAACAAAGCCTTTCAAAACGCTCGTCGTCGTGCCTACAAAGCCATGGGACAGTTTCACAGCACCACCTCTTTTGTGGTGGATATCTTCAATGTGATTGTGCTGATTGCGGGTGGTTTGTTCCTCTATCAACAACATAGCAACGGTCAATTTACCTTTGGTGATTATTCCGCATTCGTGGTCTCGATTGGTATGTTTATTTCGCCTGTCATGACGCTCATCAACTTCATGGAGCAATACCAAAACGGCGCGACCGGCTTTGAAAGATTTTTGGAAATCATGGACACCCCCTCTGAAGTCGACGCCCCTGACGCTGTGGATATTGGCGAGGTAGAAGGTCATATCGAATTCCGTGACGTGACCTACGGGTATGGCGATGACAGAGATGTACTTCATGGTATCAATCTAGTTATTCCTAAGGGGCAGACCTTCGCTTTGGTTGGGCCGAGTGGCGGTGGTAAGACCACCATTTGCCATCTCATTCCCCACTTTTATGACGTGACACAAGGCGAGATCTTCATTGACAGCAAGGAAATTCACACCCTGACCTCTTCCTCTATTCGCCGCAATATCGGTATTGTGCAACAGGATATTTACCTCTTTAATGCCAGCATGAAAGAGAACATCCTCTATGGCCGACCCGGGGCTACGGATGAAGAGATCATCACCGCCGCCAAGCGCGCCAACATTCATGACTATATCATGACACTCCCCGAAGGCTACGATACGGAGATTGGCGAAAGAGGCGTGAAACTCTCGGGCGGGCAAAAGCAACGATTGAGCATTGCCCGTGTGTTCATCAAAAATCCCCACATTTTGATTTTAGACGAGGCGACCAGCGCGCTTGACAATACCACCGAAATCCTCATTCAGCAATCCCTCAATGAACTGTGCCGCGGTCGTACCACTTTGGTGGTGGCGCATCGTCTCTCTACCATCAAAAACGCTGACCAAATTGCAGTGATTGCAGCAGGCGAAATCGTCGAGCAAGGCAACCATGACGAGTTGTTGGCTCAAAATGGCGTATACGCTGAGCTCTATCGCCAACAATTCAGAAATGGCGAGGATGACACCGGCAATCTTTCCGCTACCCTGAAATTCTAATTTTCCATATAAAAAACCACTTACCAAAGCGACTGGACTATGTCTGCTTTAGGTAAGTGGTTTTTTTGCTTATGATTTAGGAGTGTAGGGTTTGGTAGGCTTCTACAATGAGTTTGACGGTTTCGTCAATGCCTAATTTGCCACTATTTAATATCATATTGTAATTGGCGGGGTGTCCCCAATTGCGACCGGTGTAATAATCGTAGCTTACACGGCGTTTTTTGTCTTTCTCGTCAAGACGTTTTTCAGGTTTGACATCTGTTTCGCCATACATTTCAACGATACGTTTTGCGCGATAGGATTTTTCCGCATAAATGTAGACATGAAGGGCATCTTCTCTATCGCGGAGCAAATAGTCTGCGCATCTGCCCACAATCACACAGGGACCTTTGGAGGCTAATTCCTCGATGACTTGGCATTGGGCTTGCCACAGCAAGTCTTCGCTTGATACGCCACGGTGATCTCTGCCGATGAAGGCATAGCCGAGTGTCGTGGTAAAAGGAGAATGCTCCCCTCTTTCTTCCACAAATTCAGGATGAAAACCAGACTTCTCAGCCACAAGCTCAATCAGTTCTTTATCGTAAAAAGGAATGTTGAGTTGCTCAGCCACGGCTTTGGCTATGGTTCTGCCTCCGCTACCAAACATACGGCTGATTGTAATAATCGAATAGGACATGATGTGTCTCCTTCATGAAAATCTATGTACATGATAATGAATTGGCAAAATTAAGATATAGAGGAAAAATCACCTTTGAGCACAAGGAATATCACAAGAAGTGCCACCACCAGCAGCAGCGCTGCCAAAATATTGACAAGAATTGTAATCCACATCCTCTTTTTTGCGCCACTTTCGGGGGGTTCGCTCGTGCGAGGGGATTTTTCGATGAGTTTTGCGTGTTTCAAAGCCGTTGTCATGGGCTTATATAAGAGGAATACAAGAGCGGTATTTGCCACAGATTTAATCAGATTAAAGGGAAAAAGCAACGTGGGCAACATATCAATGACAACACCAACGGGAGCACCCATAAAGTGAGGTGTAATCAAAATGTTTGCCAAACACATCGTGGCAGTCATGACCACAATACTACATCCAAGTCCAATTGCGGCAAAGGTTAAGTTGCGCTTTTTTCGATAGATGAGAGACGCCGGCACAGAAAAGGCAATGGCGGCAAGCGCATTCATGAGAAATCCATAGAGTTGTGTGTCGGAAGTAGGCATTTCAAGCAGGGCAACAGCCACAGACACCGCCACACCAGCCAAAGGCCCAAAATGAAGGGCGGAGATGGCAATGATGGCATCTTTGAATTCGAGGGTAAGAAACTGAATTTTTATGCGGAACACAAGCATGACCACATAGGCAAGGGCTACGAAGAAAGCCAAAGCGCAGAGCGTACGAATTTTTTGTGATGTTTTTGTCATTTTTATTCTTTCCTAGAGAATGGGTTTTCTCTATTCTATGAGGAAAGCAGGGATGGATATACTATATAAAAGTATGAGCCATATCATCTTTTCTCATCCGGACTATACCGTCGGTACAGGAATTTCACCTGCTCGGCACTTTCGTGTTCGCGGACTTTACCGCCGGTATGGAATTACACCATATCCCAAAGATAATAGATTATGTGTGAGACGGGCAGAAACAAGAGACGCTGTGCTTTTAAATGATATTCTCTCGGCTGAAAATATCCCTTATGGTACATGATCTACGCCCAAAGCGCATGATATATCCCCTGCGGGTATCATGACATACCTCAGCACAGCAACTAAAAATAAAAAATAGCCGAGCATCCTACCTCCCCTTACCCCGCCATAAAGGCGGGGGTTTGGGGAAAAACGGTAAGTTTTGCTTCGGCTATGTGCGAAATTATTCGATAATTTCGGAAACGATACCAGAACCAACAGTTCTACCACCTTCACGAATAGCGAAGCGGAGACCTTTTTCGATAGCGATAGGTGTGATCAGTTCAACGGTGATGTTTACGTTATCGCCAGGGCGGCACATTTCAACATCAGCGGGAAGGTTGATAACACCGGTAACGTCGGTAGTTCTGAAGTAGAATTGAGGTCTGTAGCCAGAGAAGAAGGGTTTTTGACGACCGCCTTCTTTTTCAGACAGAACGTAAACTTGGCCAACGAATTTGGTGTGAGGTTGGATGGAGCCGGGTTTGCAGAGAACTTGTCCTCTTTCGATTTCGTTCTTTTGGATACCACGGAGCAGAATACCAACGTTATCGCCAGCTTCAGCGTTGTCCATGAGTTTGTGGAACATTGCGATACCGGTAACAACGGTGGTTTTCTTTTCATCAGAAAGACCAACGATT
>JAGBWH010000030.1 GCA_017629925.1 Clostridia bacterium | reverse complement strand
GCAATAATTGACGAATAATCAATTTTATGATATAATATATTGAAAGAGGGAAAGCAAACACCGCCCCCTTCGGAAAGGAACGATTATGAGATCACTGGTGAAAAAACAATTAAACGAAGTGCAAAAAAATAATTTACTCAGCGCGTTTGCTGTGATTGTGTTAGGCGTATTGCTGCTGCTTGGTGTGCAAGACGTTGTATGCAAAATCATGGGCATTATCGCTCTTGTGTTGGGGGCGTTCAGCGTGATTATGTATGTGGTTGATTTGGCGCATAATACGCGTGTGCCAAGCCAATTGGTGGCAGGTGTCGCATTCATTGCCTTAGGACTGATTTTGTTTCTCAAAAGCGGTCTGATCATGGGCATCATTGACCTGTTTTTCGCGATTATTCTCATCATGGACGGCACCGTGAAACTGGACACCGCCGTGTCGCTGTTCTCAAGGAAGCAAAAGAAATTGGGATTTTTGGTGCTGGCATTCTCACTTGCGGCGCTCGTCTTTGGATTTTTGATTTTGCTGGGCATACTTAAAAATGCCATTGGATATATTCTCGTGGCTGATGGCGTGCTCGACGTAATTACAATTTTGACCGTATTTTACCAACCAAAAACAAGATAATTTCTAAAAACCCCTATAAAAAAACGCTACTTTTGGATGTGCTGTCTCAAAGTGGCGTTTTTCTTTTGTCTTCATTTATTTTCGCTTGTCTTGATTTCTTTTTTTCTTTGAGTCTTCGAGTGCGGCGCGCAAATCCAGCACTTTTTGATAAATAACGGCATCAATTTGCGCCAATTCTTCTCTTGTGGGTTTTTCGGAGATTTGAAAATCCGAGAGCTCAATAGGTTTGCCAATCATCACCCTCGTGCGTTTGAACAGACCATATTGCCCATCGTTGATGATGGGAATGATGGGGCAGCCCGCTCGGTGTGCGATAACAATATAGCTTTTTTTGAAGGGATGAATTTGTCCGTCGTCTGTGTTTTGCCCCTCGGGGAAAATTTGCACGAGATCCCCTCCTCGGATGACCTCTGCCGCTGCATCCATGAATTTCATGCTCTTGGTCAAACGGTTGGCTTCAATACCGCCCCAAAACTTCATACCAAATCGAATGAGGGGGTTTTTGAAAGCGTGTTCGCTTGCAATCACGTGCAGATTTCGAGGGAATACGATGAGTGTATTCATCACAAAATCAAGGGTGTTGTTGTGGTTAGAAATCACAAGCGCCCCACCGCGTATTCTTTTGCCTTGCACCTTTTTGTCCTCGTAGTAGGTCTTTCTTTTGAAGAAAAACCAATCCGCAGGGATAGAACTCAAAACGCAAATCCAATGAAAAAATAGATAGAAAAAATTCATATGGTCATGTCCTTTTTTTGGAAGTTACTTTAATTTAAACGTCAGCACTACGGGATTGTGGTCGGAGTAGGCAAAGCCGGTATGCACATTACTCACTGCGACAACTTCAACGTTTTCTGTTACCAAAAATCCATCCACGATGATGGTATAATTGCCTTCTTTATAAGGCTCGTCGCAATTTCTGCAAGTGGGAAACAGACCGTTTTCATAGTCAATACAGCGCTTAATACAGTCAGGGAGCATGGAGATGGGAAAGGGTTGCGTCCATCCAAAATCTTCGGGGGCGTTTTGGTTTAACTGCTTTTGGGAGTCTCCGGTAAAGTCGTGGTTAAAGTCACCGCCGCACACGCAATAATTGCCCTTTTCATACTCTGCCACCATATCAGCAAAGAGCATTTTCATTTGGGCTTCACGAATTTCGGGACTACCACCATAGGCAGACATATGCACATTATAAATGACCAGCTCTTTGCCATTTTCCACAGGTATTCTCGACACGGAATAGCAGCGGTCTAAATCTAAAAACTTTGACACACCCGTGGAGATCGGCAAACTACGGCGCAGGGAAGAGGTCATATTATATTTGCTGAGCGTCAAAATGCCGGCATTAGAGGCACCGTGTGGCTCTGTGAAGGGATACATCAAAAAAGAGGAATGATAGTTTAATGCAAATGTAGCAGAATAGTCGGGAAATTTTGAGAGCAGTATCTCTTTTTGGTCAATGTGATAACTTCTTGTGGCATCAATATCCACTTCTTGTATCAGTAGAAAATCGGGCTGAAAAGTCGAGAGGGTAACGGCGGCTTGGTCAATGCAATGTCTGACACTTTCAGGACTCTCTGCCCAGGATTGCTTACCGCCATCCATGAAGAAGGTAAATTCAGGCGTGTATGCCCCAAAACCGATGTTTTGAGAGACGATGGTATAGCTTTGCCCCAGCCTTACAGGCTCGTCTATGCCATGCGGGAGCACTTCTTGGGGCTGGCAATCTTCAATTCTTGAATAGTCAATGAGTAGGTAAGCCAGATACGCCAACACCAGCACCAGCACAGCACCAAGCGCAATTCCTGTCACCTTGAGTGCGGTTTTACTCCATTTTGGCAATTTTGTTTTTGCTGTCATAGCCATTCTCCTTGCTTATCATTCATTTGATCGTGTGAGTGTCAGGGCTGGTCAGCGTGGAGTTTCCCATGCCCGACCATTTCAATTTGACCATTTTCTAATTTGTAGTAGGCATCTTGCGCAATGAAAATTTTGCTTAAATCTTGATCGGGTGTGTGGGTATATACCCCCATCAGCACCCTGCCGATCATGCCATGCGCCACCACACAGATTCGCTTTCCTTCCATGTCCTCCAAAAAAGAGCAGGTTCTTTCTTTGGCTTGGGCTAACGTCTCTCCGTCGGGCGAGCGAAAATGCCAAAAATAGGGATTGTCGGGCAGGGAAATGTCGGGATTTTCGCGCCTGATCTCTGCGCCCGTTTTTCCATCCCAAGATCCAACAGAAACCTCGCGCAGTCGGTGGTCTGTGAGCAGTTGGCAATCAATGTATTGAGCGAGAATACGATCGGTCTGCTGGGCG
>JAGBWH010000029.1 GCA_017629925.1 Clostridia bacterium | reverse complement strand
CCTCTCCCCACAGTTCTATGCTTTCAAGATAAAGCGCTTGATCCCCTGCCGACAAGCGAAGTACAGACAGCGCGGTAATTCCCTCTTCTGCTTCTACCACCACAAGGGCTCTTTCTCCCTGGAGGGCATGGGTTTCTTTTTTGCCATTGACATACACGCCCACCATCACAGGAGAGGCAGATGCGCCTGCATCAGCAAAGGTAAGCACTATGCGGCGAGCGCAAGGTGAGATGGCACATCCCGATCCGCTCCAAGACAGTTCAAGTCCTTTTGGGGTGATGCGAGTGCGGCCGAGCATTTTAAGTTTGTCTGTGTGTTCACTTACAACATATACTGTTTTATTCATAATTTCACTTAACTTTCTTCATCAGATTTCTTTGGGATTTCTCCACGAATAGAGCGGCGATACCATTCAAGATAAAGGCGGCGCAACTCTGCTTGCTCTTCTTTTTCCTTTGCGGTCAGCCCTTCGGGGGTACGAGATTTTCTTCCTAATTCGTTGATACGGTCGATTTGTTCTTTTGTCATATTGGCTCCTTTTAGTCTACTGTGTGAGGGACAACGACGGTCATGCCATCATAGGCTACCATGATATTTTGAGGGGTGAGACGAGATAACAATACCTCGTGAGAATAGTTGACATTTTTGGCGATATGATTGGCAATCACGAGCCCATTTTCGGATAGCACATTGCCACTACGCCATATTTTGACCAATTGCTCCACCATATAAATGGAGTTATGCTCAAATAGTTCTTGTCTGCCTTCGTCATCGTTGAAGGTGGCGTCAAATATGGCGGCATCAAAATGAAGATAGCGCAGATAATTCCATGCCTCACACGACAGCCAACAGCCGTCGCATCCCCAAAAGATGGTTTGCCCCGCTTTTTCAATCACATAGTGAGCGGCTTGGTTGGGATAATCTGAACGAACAAGGTGAGAGGCTGGAGTGGCGGTGATGGTGTAGTCTCCAACTTGCACTTTTTCATATAGAGGTAAAGAGATCGTCTCTACATTGCTCGGGATCACAGGGGCTGAGGCATTTTCCTTTGTACTACAGTAACGGACGCCCTGTTTTTCGGCAAGCGCAGACAACGTGGGGGCGTGATAATGGTCTCTATGTAGATGTGTGGAGAGCACATAGCGCACACCCCCAAGAGATACGCCATATTTTTCTGCGGCGGAAAATACGGTTGGCCCGCAGTCAATGAGCAGGTCATCATCCACCAAAGCGGAAGTTAAGTAGCGAAAAAAGCCTTCGGATTGGTTCCAATCCTCTTCTGTCCAGTCAGCGGCACCTGTGCCTAAAAAAGTGAGTTTCATATATTTTCCTCAATCATAAATCAGCATAATAAGCAATAAGCCCCGCATACGAAGACAAACCTTTTTGGTTATCTGCGCACACGAGGCTTATCAAATCCATTAAAATGAATGTTTATAGGCTATGTATTCACTTGGGTGTAATTTGTTTTGTTCTAAATCAATATCTGTATTTTTTCTTTGCCATTTTGAGTTGAGCAAAAATACCGAAGAATGCCACCAAAAGACCGAGATAGAAAGCAGGTTCTTTGGGGGTGTTGATAACAAATTTGTTCAAATCAACCATGCCGGAGACGAGAGAAGAACTCATAATCAGCATCATACCTTTGGTACCGCCATAGAGAGAGGTTGTGTGGATAAACAGATACTTAAAGAAGAAGATAGAAAGCACAACCACAACGGCAGTCAAAGCCACTTGAACGACCAATTTATCGGTATAATTTGCGAGTTTCACAAAAGCAAATACACCAGCAAAAATCACGAGTCCGGCTTTTTTGAGTGCCATAAAGAGCAACGCCATCAGGATAGCGAGCACACCAGCGAGCACCCATTTGGTGGGTTCGGGCATCAGGATATCAGCAGAAAGAAGGTGAGTATATCCAATCAGACCAACGGCGAAACCGATATAACCGCCTGCGAGGAACATTTGCAGGCCCAGCAGTTTATATCCAAAGAAGCATTCAAGGAGCAGCAACACGCCCAAAACCAAAGGAAGATACTCAGCGGCACTTCCGAGAAGGCCTTTTACTTTTTCATTGAGCTCTTTGAGTTGCGCTTTGATATCACTGCTATATTGAGCCACTTTATCGGTGATTTGATTGACCTTATCCATGGAACTGCTGGCTTCTGCGCCGTCAGCCGCAAAAGCAGTTACGCTAAAAATGGCTGCGAGTACAACAATCATCAGTAGCATGAAAGCGATTTTTTGAGCAGATTTATTCATTTTCATTGACTCCTATACAAATATTTTTATAAAAGCACCAATTACTATGGTCATTATAGCACAAAGAATTGGAAAATGCAATACCACTTTGGCTTTTTTTATATAATTTTTAGGCAAATCATTATTTTAGGAATAAGTAACATTTCACTATGCGTTTTTTGTTCACTTTCCATAAAAAATGCAAAAAGCAAAATGTGCAATCGACAAAAAAGGTCGCACAAATTCAAGAAAGGGTGGGGGTTTCTTCGTTTTGCACCAACTCTTCTTTCATTTTTGCGCAATTCATACAACGTTTTGGCACAGCAAAGCGAATGGCAGAGGGCAAAACATCAATGGTAAATTGATTCCCTTCGACGATTTCTCCGTCCAAACACAAGGCAATATTCTTGGGAGATTCCACTTTTATATGTTTGGCTCTGCGGTAGGTAAAGATACCGGCAAATCTCCGATCATCGAGGTGCTTGCCTTTAGCATAACTTCTTGCCAAACGAATAAAGGTAAACCAAGTGACGGGACGTGCCACGCAGACTTCAAGCAATCCATCGTGGTTATCCGAGCGCGGCGCGCAACAAAATGCCCCACCTACATATTTACCACAAGCAATGGTGGATAATAAGATTGTGCCTTTGGGATTGAGCAACTCTCCGTCGGCAGAAATGGTGCATTTGGTGCGCATAGCGGTGAAGAGCGCCACCACAATGCCCGTGAAATACGCCATTTTTCCGCCTAAAACAGGCCATTTGCGAACGCGATTCATCACCTTCGCCGCCGCCGCATCAAAGCCAAAATCGGTGACATTGATAGAAATTTTGCCATTGACAGAAATCAAATCTACGGGCACTTCCTCCGCGTCAAGCAATGCCTTCATGTTGGCGAAGTTGTCTTTTCCGCCGTAATATTTGACAAAGTCATTTCCGCTACCGCAGGGGAAGCAGGTCATAGAAGCATGGGGAAAGCCGTGGATGCCGTTTGCCACTTCGATGATGGTGCCATCTCCGCCACAGGCGTAAAACCGCACAGGTTCATTGCTGTTTTCGCAATAGGTGCGAATGTAGGCTGTTGCATCACCCGCGTTATGCGTCGCATAGACGTGGCAATCATAGTCCGAATAGGGGGCAATTGCCTCTTTGACCATATCCTCCGCGCTACTTTGGCCGGCAGCAGGATTCACGATAAATATGTGTTTCATTTGAACATCCTTTTTTATGATACTTGTCTTTTAGCGGTTTCCTGCGATATTACTCCTCGTCTTCCTCTATAATATTCCAGCCTTTGCGGTGCATCGCGGCAGAAAGCAAAGCGATATCTGTGGAAACAATTTCAAAAGTATGCATTTTGTCGGAAATTTCAAGACTAACGGGGGAGATGATTTTTACCTCATATCCCGCCTCTTTTAAGAATGTCACAGTCGTGTAGGGTTTTCGGTCTCTAAAAAATCCTTTGAGGCTATCTTCGGTGAGATACATGTAGCCGTTGTGAGAGGTATCTTCCACCGTTACATG
>JAGBWH010000244.1 GCA_017629925.1 Clostridia bacterium | reverse complement strand
CCTCCTCCCAAAAAAAGGTAGGAAAAGTCGACCTGCGAGACAATAAAAAATAAGAAAGGATAACGCTACAAGTAAAATGATACCCTCACCCTCACAGAGGACAATGCACCAAACGACATAGAGGAAACCGAGAGAGAAGTAGAACCCCCCTCAGAGGAGAGCGCATCCGAGTTTTCTCCCCCGGAGGAGGGTGCCTCAGAAGACTTCCCCCCTCTCGATTATGAGAAGATGGCAGAAGAAGATTTGAAAACACTCAAAGCAAAATTTCCGCCCTGCCGTCAAATGACACATATAGGAGAACTGCAAAATCCGCTTCGCTACGCGGCTCTGCGAGATTTAGGGCTATCGCCCGAGGAGGCGTATCTTGCCACCAATTATCCCCGTCTTGCCGCCTTCACCAAAGACAACCGCGGACATCTTTCCTCCGCCGTTCCCAAAGGCGCTGCAGGTGACGGCATGAGTGCCGCTGACCTGTCGATGGCAAGAGACTTGTTTGGTGACCTATCCGATAGCGAACTTGTGTCTCTTTATCGCCGTGCCACAGGGCGCGGTCGCTAATATATTGATTTCACAGTAAAGGAAGACGAATATGTTTCAACTCACAAAAATTGAATACGGAAGGGATAATATTCCCGAACCCATGCTGATGCCTGCCACCGCAGGTACTGCTTATAAAACAGGCATGGCGCTGAAACTGAACACCACCACCCACAAACTCATCCCCGCCACAGGTGACACCACCGCCACCTATATTGCCCTCGAAGACAAAGTAGGCGTGGAGGGTGAGATGGTGCTCTGCTATGCCATTACCCCTCAAATGATTTTTGAGGTGCCGCTTTCTGCTTATAGTGCCACTACTGTGGTGATTGGCGGCAGATTGCAATTTGCAACAGACGCCCAAAGCCTGACTTCTGCTGCGGCTTCCACCTACACCGCCACCACGACCAGTGGCACTACCACCATTACCTCTTGCCTTGGCGGGATGATCATAGACCTGCTGGGTGCTAAAGCCGAAGGCGACAAAGTATTGGTTAGACTTGCGTAAAAGGAGAATATAGAATGTCAATTATCTACTCTACATCCGGTGGACAACATAACGGTGCCATCGGCAAACTTGAAACCCCCATCAAAATGGTGATTGAGCACGAAAGCGACCTGCTCACAAAGCAGGGTGGTATTCGTGACTGGCTGTTTAATGTGGAGCGTTCCCACCGTTTTGGTGAAACGCTGATTGGCGAAAATGAATTTGGCGTATTCCGCGCCACAGAAGAGGGGGCAGGTGCAGAAAACGACACCACCGAGGAAACCTACTCTAAATTCATTGAGCACATTCAATTTATGAAGGAATTTACCATCACCGCGCAAATGATGGAGGATGCAAACTACGGTGTAGCGGCAGACGCAAAACGTCGTGCAGAAAACTTCACCCGTGCCTACTACAAAACACAGCATAAAATCTGTGAATACGCCCTCTCTCATGGCACATCCACCTCAGGCATCTTTGCAAAAGCCAAGCTGGACTTGACCGCCCCCGACGGATTGCCCCTCTTTAGTGCGTCTCATACATGGGGTGGCAAAAAGGCAAGTGGCACACAATCCAACTTCTATTGGGGCAATATCTTCGATAGCACCTCCGCTTTTGAAGAGGGCCTTGCAAGACTGGCTGTGGCATTGCGCAATGTAAAAGATGAAAACGGCGAGCCTCTGGGCTACACCGCCGATACCCTCATTTTGCCCGGCAACCGTCCTCGCGCGGAAATGATTGCCAAAAAGGTATGTGGCTCAGAAGGTGCCACAGGCAACGGTTACAATGATATCAACCTCCACTATGGCAACTGGAATATCATTGTCATGCCCAACTGGCAAACCGAAGACGACAGAGTGATGATCATGTCAAGCGAAGCCAACAAAAACTTGGGCGGTAATATGTTCTTCTCTCGCGTACCCCTGACCGTAAACCACTGGGTAGACAACCACACCGGCAACTACATCTGGTGCGGTAGATGCCGCTTTGGCGTTGGCTTTGGTACCTATAAGCACATCCTTTTGGCTGTGGGCAGAGACAGCGAAGTCGACGGTGCCAGCGCCATTCTTTGAGGGAAAGCATGACACTCGAAGAACTTCGCGCATCCGTGGCTTTGCTTGGCTTTGAAACCTCGCTTTCTGCCTTGGATGGCACAGCAGAATATAGTTTTCCCCTATGTGTCAACCGTGGGCTGTGGACGGTCAACCGTCTGCGCCCCCAAATCGGTCAATTCACCTTGCATCACTATCCTGCAAAAAACTTGATCCCCTATCAAAATATCAGTCATAGCGGTGGAGTACCTGTGATTTTGAGTGCTTTTGGTGCAAAGGCGTACCATTTCTCCGTGACAGGCACAGGCTACTGCATCCTGCAAGACGGGGATGTGGAAACCAGACTTTCTTGGAAAAACCAAAGCATCATCACCTTTTCCGGCCACCTGGAAGGAAAAGAGGCCACGCTTTCTTTTGGCGGAGAGCAAGACTATACCATCCTCTCCCCTGCGCTATGGAACCAAGCTTTTTCTTCGGAAAAAGACATTCCGGCAGGCGAGGGAAACATGGCATACGACCTTGCCACTCTGATAGATGATTTTCTGCGACTGGACAGCAACCCGTTTATCGGTCAAGTGCCAAATGGGGCTGTCATAGACAGCGGAAAGGTGCTGTGGCTTTCGCGAGAGTGCGAGGGGAGCTATCATTTGCGGTATCGCAAAGCCTTACCGCCTGTGAGTATTGACACCCCCTTTGATACAAAACTGCCGCTGGACGAGGATCTGTGTCAACTTTTGCCCCTTTTGGTCGCCTCTTATCTTTGCCTTG